>JANMYN010000011.1:0-6018 GCA_031382195.1 Betaproteobacteria bacterium | reverse complement strand
CTGCCGGGTGTCGTTGCGGGCAAATGCAGCCAGGCAAATTCGGCAAATTTCAGCGCTCATTCTTGTTTTCGGACAGGGCGGCCGCGCCCGGACTCTTGATGGTCTCAGGACCGGACAAGGGCCGTGGATCGAACTTCACAGTGGCAAACACAATCGTCTTGACCGCCTTTCCTTCAACCTTGCCAGGAGTAAGAGTGGAACCATTCAGTCCCTCGGCGACTTCTTTCCCGTATTCTCCGAAAGACTCGCTGGATTCAACCGCCGCCGCCTCAACGACCGTCCCGTGTTCGTCCACCAGCAGCATCACGACGACCCAACCGGAAACCTTCTGCTCCTGTGCAGGCCGGGGATATTTCGGGACCCGTATCGCGACCATCTCCGGTTTTTCGCTGATTTCGGAATCCCGCCGAAATTCACCGGTCGCCAGTAACGGGGTGCTGGCACGGCCGGGAATCGGTCGCAAGTACAAGGTGTCGGACACCGATACCCCGGGCTGAGACAAGGACGTCTCGATGTCCGCCGGCGCGGCAATTTCCACGGGCTTGGTCGCGGCCGGTTTCTGCTGAAACGAAATCTTCTTGTCCCTGACAACCATCGCTGCCGGTTCGGGAGACTTTGCCGACCTCTCGATGCGAACGCTCAACGCAGGGTATCCGGCACGGATCAATACATCGCCGTGAAGGGGAGGTCCCGACAATGACAGAAGCGTCAGCGCGTGCAACACCGCCGACGCCAGAATGGCCGTACCCAGCCGCCTGTCCGAGTCCAGCAGCCGGTGGAACATGAAATACGCGTCGCTGCTCATCGTCTCATTTCAGATTGGCTCAACAACAAATAAATAGAACCATGTGACCACCCTGGGCACCCTTTCCCGCGGCCTCGGGACAAAGCCGCCAAAAAATGTTTTGGACTGACAAAATTCGTCCGCCAACCATAATGCGTTTGGCGTGCGAAGGCTAGAGCATGGCCTGCCGTTCGTTCTGCCAAACTGACCTCCCGTCGGAAGACAGTGGCATACCGATGTTCCTGTCGATAATCTCCATTCACTGAAAAAGGAGGAATGCATGAAGAAGCCCGGCGGATTCACGTTGATCGAATTGTTGATCGCTGTCGCGATTGTGGGAATTCTCGCCGCGATCGCGTTGCCTGCCTATAACCAGTACGTTGTCCGCGGCAAGCTGACCGAGGCTTACTCGAATCTGCTTGCGATCCGCGTGCAATCGGAGCAGTGGTTTCAGGACAACAGGACGTATGCCGGCATGCCGTGCTCTACGACGAATGCGAAATACTTCGGTTACGCCTGCTCAGGCCTGTCCGGCACTACTTATACGGTTACTGCCACCGGCCTCGCGGGAACCGATCTTGACGGATTTGCTTTCACCATCAACGAGAGCAACGCTCGTTCGACAGTCGTCACTGCGCCGGCGTTAACGAAGGGTTGGACCGGCAACGCAACATGCTGGATCATCAGAAAGAACGGGAGCTGCTGATGCGCACGCGTTCGGCGGCCGGCATGACACTGATCGAACTGCTGATCGGCTTCGTCATTATTGGCGTACTGCTGGCGTTGGGTGTGCCAAGTTTCAGTGCCTGGCTGCAAAATCTGCAGGTGCGCAATGCGGCCGAATCGGTATTGAATGGCCTGCAGTTGGCCCGCACCAGCGCGGTACAGCGCAACAAGTCGGTCACCTTTTCGATGCCCGGGCCGGATTCAACCTGGACGGTAACGATCGATGCTCCGTCCGCACTGGAAGCGGCAACGGTTCAATCGCGCAGCGGCGCGGAAGGCACGCCTAATGCGTTGATCGCGACGACCAATCCGACGATCACATTCGACGGCCTGGGAAAGACGAATATGCTTGCCGCCGCAACGATTCAGGTTACCAATCCGACCGGCGGTGCTTGCGGTAGCGGCGGCACAACAATGCGCTGCCTCAACTTAACCGTGGCAGTGGGCGGGCAGATCAAGATGTGCGATCCGCAAGTGGCGACCGCCGGCGATTCCCGGAAATGTTAACTGGAGTGTCCTCATGAAAACGACTTCAAGACGCTCATTACGCAATGCCCAGTCGGGCGTCATGTTGCTGGAAGCGTTAATCGGCATCCTGATTTTCTCTCTCGGCATCCTCGCCATGGTTGGCATGCAGGCGATGAGCATCAAGCTCGCCTCCGACTCGCGGGATCGCGCGGAGGCCGCCAATCTGGCGAGTCAGTTGGTGGGTGAAATGTGGCTGAACCGCGCGGCGCTGGCAAGCTACCAGTATTCCGGAAGCGGCACTGCACCCGCCGCGCTCACAACCTGGATCGCACGAGTTGATGCTTCGTTGCCGGATGCGGCCGCCAACCGCCCCATTGTCACAGTCGGAGCCAGCACGCTCGGCGCAGCGGTGGGCTCGCAGACCACGGTGACCATGCGGTGGCGAAATCCGACCGAAGCGACTGTGCATCAGTTCGTCATGACCGCTTTCATCAATTGAGGCCAATCATGAGCCAACGCTTGAATAAAGTTATCCGCAGCCGGCATTTCATGCGCGGCATGAGCCTGCCGGAAATTCTGGCCGCGGTGCTCATCGGACTGATCGGCATGATCGTCATCATGCAGGTATATGCAACTTCCGAAGAAAGAAAGCGCACCACGACGGGCACCAGCGACGCGCAGATCAACGGCAACATCGCGATGTTCACGCTGGAGAGCACGATCCGCAGTGGCGGTTTCGGAATGGTCTCGGCTGCCAGCAACATGCTCGGCTGCGTGACGCGCGTCTACAACAGCAATCGGCCCGCCCCGGACTTTACCTTTCTCATGGCCCCGGTGCTCATCACCGTCGGCGCAGCAGGTGCACCAGACCGGATTACGGTGGTCTACGGCGATTCGCCGAACGTCGTGGAAGGCAACGCATTCGTCAGCGCAGCAGCGTCCGGCGCGGATATTCCCCTGAAAAATGCCGCGGGCGTCCTGGTCGGCGACCTCGTCGTGGCAAACGAATCGGGCCTCGACTGCTCGATGGCCGAGGTAACCGGTTTTGTCCCGGCGTCGATTAATACAGTTCAACACGCCACGGCTGGCGCTTATAGCTACGTGAACGCCGCCGGCAATACGATCAGTCCCGTAGCCACCTATAACAAAGGCGGCGGTTCCGGCGTCGCTTACTCGACGGCCGCGCTGCTCTACACGCTGGGGCGCTCGCCCACCGTCGTAACTTACCAGATTGGCAACGACAAACTGCAGACCAAAACACTGATTCCCTACGTTGCCGCGCAGGATAGCGACGGCGATGGCACCGCGGACGCGGACATCGGTGACGGCATCGTGCAACTCAAAGCCCTGTACGGCAAGGATACCGACGGCGACAGCATAGTGGATACGTGGAACACCACGCTGCCGGCCAACGCCGCACAGTGGATGCAGGTACGCGCGGTGCGCATCGCACTGCTGGCGCGCAGCGCGCAATACGAGAAAACCGCGGTTACAGCGAACTGCATTGCCCCTAATAATCCACCCAATTCTGCTTTCTGGTCCGGCGGCTGCTTCACCATGACCAATCCCGCCGATGGCACCGACTGGCATCGCTACCGTTATCGCGTGTATGAAACGGTGGTGCCGCTGCGCAACATGATTTGGAGCAACTGATGGCATCCCTACGTCCGAAGATGGCCAGGATTCGTGCAACGCGAAGCGCGCAGCGTGGCGTGGTGCTGTTCATCGCGCTTATCGTCCTGGTGGCCATGACGCTCGCCGGACTGGGGATGATGCGATCCGTCGACACCAACAATCTGATTGCCGGCAATCTGGCATTCAAGAACGCCGCCGCGAGCGCAGGGGACGCCTCAATCGAGGCCGCCCGGAGCTGGCTGACGACGAAGACACCGGGTCAACTGGAGGCAGACCAGGCCGGATACTTCGCGAACTGGCAGCCTTCCTTCGACCCGAAGACCTTCGACTGGCCGGCAAACAGCATGCTGGTCGGGACAGACAATTATGGCAACACCATTTATTACGTCGCCCATCGCATGTGCAACGAATCCGCCAAATCGATCGACGCCACGGATTGCGTCAAGGTTGCGACGGTCTCGGTGGGCAGCACCAAGGGCGGCGGATCTTACGGCAGCTCGCCGCTAGCCGGTACGTCGCTGGTGTTCTTTCGGATCACCGCGAAGATCGAGGGACCGAAATTCACCGTCAGTTACATTCAAGCATTTGTTTATTGATCCATCGGATCCGTTATGCATACGGGAGCAATCATGAAACGCACTTCACCGACGAGCCTGACCCTGACCAAAGTGGCCCTTGTTCTTGGGATGGGTTTAGCCATAACCGCGGTCAACGCCGCCCTGACCGACATTGCCAATGCGCCGATGTCGAATGTAGCCAGTGCGGTCGTCAAACCCAACCTGATGTTCCTGCTGGATGCCTCCGGGAGCATGGATTGGGACTTCATGCCGGACTCCGTCGCCAACGATCCCGCTTGCAAAAGCACTGGCGGCAGTCTGGTCAACTGCAGTTTCGCCGATCCCGCCTACAACAGTGCGCTGTTCAACGGTATTCACTACAACCCGGCGATTACGTACACGCCGCCCGTCAACTACGACGGAACGAGTTTTACCAGCTATACCACCTGGACTGCGGTGCCGAACGATGGCTTTGGAATCCAGTTCACCGGCACCATAGATTTAACCACCAGCTATCCGGACACCGTCTATTGCAACACGAGTTCGCCGAGCACTTCCGATCGCACCCCGCCTTTCTCGAGCGGTGTGTGCAAACTGCAAATCGCCGGGGGCGTATGGACCTATCCAAATGGGACTTATAGCCGCCAATTTTCCGTGACAGGAACGCGCAATCCGTATTACTACACGATCAGCAGCCTGGCCTGGTGCAGCAGCGCGAATGCCAGCGGTTTCGGAACCGGAACCTGCCAGCCGAAGAAAACGGCGACCTTCCAGTATCCAAAATACGGGACGGGCAGCGACGGCTTTACGCGCACGGATATCGTGTCGACCACGGCCAATTATCCACGCGTGGCGTCGCGCACGGATTGCACCGGCGCCGTCGGAGCAACCGGCTGCAGCTACGCGAAGGAGATGACCAACTTCGCCAACTGGTATGCCTACTATCGCAGCCGCATGCAGATGATGAAAACAGCGGCAGGACTGTCATTCAAGCAGGTCACCGACAGCTACCGCGTCGGCTTCATCACCATCAATCCCGGCAGTCCGGTCGCATCCTCGAAATTTCTTCCCATGGCGGATTTCACCGCTGGCGCGGGCGGCCAGAAGCAAGCCTGGTACGCGAAATTCTACGCGCAGGACGCCGCTCTCTCGACGCCGTTGCGTGAAGCCCTGTCCCGCGTTGGACGCTACTATGGGCACGTGACGACCGGCATCAACGACGGCATTACCGACGATCCGGTGCAGTACTCGTGTCAGCAGAACTTCACCATCATGTCCACCGACGGATTCTGGAACGGCAATGCCGGCCAGGATCTGAGCGGCAACCCGGTCGGCAATCAGGACTCGAACCCGACCACCGCGCCGCGTCCCCTGCTCGACGGTTCGTTCCAGCTCACGACTGTGAATTCGAACGATACCTTGACCCAGCAGATCTGCACCGGCAGCGCCACGGTATTCGGCGCCACACCTTGCGGCTGTTCGGCGAACTTCAAGCGCGTCAAACAGCAGACTTCCTCCTCATTCAGCACGGTCGTCTCGCGCGACGGGGTCGTGCTGAGCACCACGCCGGGCACTTCCACAACGTATCAGGACATTACCGCGTGTAACGCCGTGGTGACGACGGCGGTGACGCCGATGACCATGACCGACCAACAGAAACTAAGCGGCAATGCCATGTCCACGTTCAGCGCGGTCAATGGCGTTTCCGCAGGCGCAAACCAGGCCGGCAGCTGCGCTTCCAATTTCTCCAATATCAAGACGCGAACCACGACGTTACACGCGGTAATGTCCTGATACGTTGTGGAAGTGCCCGGCGTGGTGCTCAGCACGACCCCGTCGCGCGAGACG
>JANMYN010000871.1:0-2491 GCA_031382195.1 Betaproteobacteria bacterium | reverse complement strand
TCGTCATGCCCGCAGATTTTCGGACGGTGAAAGACTGAAACAGCAGCGAACGGTGAACAGTTAACGGTTAACGGTAAGACCCCTCCAGCCAATCGATCTCTTTATTCTTGTCACTGTTCACTGATCACCGTTCACTATTTACTGGTAACCATGCAATTCGCTGAATCGCTTTCATTGCGCACGATTGCCGCCCGGCTCACGCCGGGCGAGGATCTGCGCGATGCCATCGAGCGCCTGGCGCACGAGCATCACGTCGAAGCCGGCTGCATTATCAGCGCAGTGGGCAGCCTGACGGGGGCAACATTGCGGCTTGCCGGCGCGGAAACCTTCGCGAAATTCACCGGCCCGTTTGAAATTGTCTCCCTGTCCGGGACGCTTTCACCGAGCGGCGTGCATCTGCATTTGTCGATCGCAGGGGCCGACGGCAAAGCGGTCGGCGGACATCTCGTGCATGGTTGCGTGGTGCATACCACGGTAGAGGTCGTGGTTGCCGACATGGGAGGGGTGCGTTTCGCGCGCATGCCAGATGCCACGACGGGATACACGGAACTCAATATCTGGGGCGGGGGCTGAACTCCGCCGACTTGATTGCAAAGCCAATAACCGAGGAGATCTTCATGGCGCGAGTACCCATCAATCCGGGCGCAATCGACTGGTCGGGCGAGAATCCCGGCATGTACCTGAAAGACAGGGTCGATGGAGCGTTCGTGTCACTCATCAGCTATTTCCGCGTCGTCCATTCTCCGCACGGCAAGGGACATGCGGCCTTCATGTTGCTCGATCCTTACGGCGACGGGCGCGGCGCGGACCGGCCGAATGTCTGTCTGACCGACAACGAGCCGCTGGCCAACTACGTGAAAAAGGGGTTCGTGTCGTTCTTCGGGGCCTTCAAGGGCGCGACCGGGCTTGGCAATGTGCAGGTCAAACCGGCGTGGGACTTCGTGGCGGGCGGCGACGGCCGCAGCGTGCATACCGAGTGGTTCCGCTCGGCCATCGGACAGGTCAGTCTTTCCTGGAATCAGTTGGGCGCGCCGTTCCTGGTCGAATTCGACAAGGAGCGCTCCGCCACCGGCAAGCACGAAATGATTTCGCTGTTTGTGGATTCGCGCGCGTGCAGCGCAACGATCAACGGCAATCCGGTTTCCGGCAAGGCGTTCCCTCGCGAGTTTGCGGGCAAGAAGGACAGCAGCACCGCGTTCCTGGCTTATTCGGAAACCTGGGTCAAGGCGTGATCCGGTGCCCGGCTCGTGGACACGACGTGGAACAGGACGGCAATCGCAAGAATCATCACCAGCAGAAATGCATCGGCTGGCGTTCTTATTGTCTTGGCACTTGCCCAGGTGGAGCAAAGTCTTGCGCAGGATTCGCGCGCATCCCAGCTAGACACCTCACAAATCCGCACAATCGAGCTCGACGGCATCTCGGGTTGGCTTCGGGACAGATTCTCGCGCATCGAACTCGACGCGTTGGGTCCCGGTGAACTCGGGATGGAGTCGCATTTTTGTGGTTGCGCCGATGCGCCCCGCAAGCACTTCCCCTACGCTGTCGTGGTTCTCAGAACTCCGAAGGGCGATCTGGTTACGCGGCCGGAAGGTCACGAAGGAGTCTTCCACTTTGCGCCCCTGGCGGTCCGCCATGACGATCTTTACTGCGCTTTGGAATCGGAAGCAGACTGCTATGGCGCCTTTGCGCATCCCTGCGAATTCACCGACTTTCGTTACGGGCGCCAGCTTGCCGAGTTCTTTCCGACCTGCAAGACAGAGTAGACGAGTGCCATCCAATTGACGGCTATGCAAGAGGTGATTCATGACATTTCCGGGCAGCCTGTTCCGGTTTTGTGGATTGCTGCTGACCGCCGTGCTTTGCACGGGCCTGCGCGATGACGGAAAGCGATAAGTTCATCGGCGCCTGGCGCCTGGTTTCCGCCGGGTTTCAAACCGTGGACGGATCAGTCGCGCAATCGCCCTACGGTTCTGAACCCGAGGGCATTCTTATGTACGACGCGCAAGGCAGCATGTCCGCGCAGCTTGCCAACAAGAATCGCAGGGCGTTTGCCGTCCCCGACCGCATGGCCGGAACGCCTGAGGAAATCAAAGCGGCGTTCGAGAGCTACCAGGCTTACTACGGGCACTACAAGATCGACGAACGCGAACAGATGGTCACCCATACCGTTACGCAGGCGCTGCTACCCAACTGGGTAGGCACCAAACAGCGGCGCTACTACAAGTTCAAAGACAACAGACTGATCCTGCGCACCCCACCCATGACCATCGGCGGCAAAAGCGTGACCGGAGAACTGGTATGGGAAAAAATATAGTTAGTAAATAATAATCGGGAATCCGGTCTGGTATCAGGAGGGGTAAATGTCCGCACGATGGCTGCTTGATCAACCAGACCGCGACGCCTATCGACGCGAAGGCCTGCTGAAGTCGCCGTTCCGGATTGCCGACGAGCAGCTCGGCCGCATGCGCGAATCGCTGGACAGGCTGAT
>JANMYN010000819.1:0-2409 GCA_031382195.1 Betaproteobacteria bacterium | reverse complement strand
CGCGTTGACAACCAGGGAAGCGCTCAATAACCTCGCATCTGCATCCTCACATTTCCCGCCGGCCATGGCGAGAACGCGGTCTGCTCCGAAAGGTCCGAAATGCAACGTCTCATCACCTTGTCTGCGTCACTTCTGTTGATCATGTTCGGCTGCGGCATTACCAGCGCGAAGGAGACCGTAAAGCTGGTGTTTATTGGGCCGCTGACCGGTGGTGTTTCCGCCAACGGCGTGGGCGGCCGCAATTCCGCCGACCTCGCCGTACGATTGCGAAATGCCGATGCGAATTCCCGATACAACTATGAGCTTGTGGTCCTGGATGACGAATGCAAGCCGAACATCGGCGTGCAGGTTGCCACCAAGGCGGCTGCCGACCGCAGGATCATCGCCGGCGTTACCCATTACTGCTCGGCGGTGGCGATGGGTGCGGTCGAAGTCTATCACCGCTTTGGACTGCCGGTCGTCGTGTGGGGCGCAGTGCTCCCGGACGTGACCTACGCGAACGACTACAAGGAAGTGCACCGCGTCAACGGCACGATGATCAATCAGAACGAAATCGCAGCCCAGTTCATGACCGGCCTCAAGTACAAGAAGTGGGTCATCATCCATGACACCACCGACTACGGCAAAGGCCACAACAAATACTTCTCCACTGATGTTCAGAAACTCGGTGGTAGCGTTCTTGGCACGTTCGGCGTCACTGCAGATCAACAGGATTTCAATGCTGAACTCACCAAGATCAGGGAACTCAAGCCGGAAGTTATTTACTTCGGCGGCCTGACGCCGATTGGCGTGCGTATCCGTTCGCAGATGGACAAGCTCGGCATCGTCGCGGTATTTCAGGGGACTTCAGGCATCGTATCCGATGCATTCATTGAAGGGCTGGGGCCGCTCGCCGAAGGTACGCTCGCCTTCCGCGAAGGCGCGCCAGCGGAAAAACTTCCCGGTGGCAAGTTCTTCCTCGAGCAATACCAGAAGCAGAACTACGGCGAAGCTCCCGAAGCCTATGGCGCATTCGCGTTTGCGGCCGCCAGCCTGATCATGGATGCAATCGAAAAGGTCGGGCCCGATCGGCAGAAAGTCATGAGCGAACTGAACGGCACGCGCGATCACCAGTCGATCGTTGGCAAAGTAACTTTCGACGACCATGGGCAGAATATGGTGCCGTTGATCACAAAATTCGTCGCGCAGGATGGCAAGTGGACCGTCTGGGAGGACAGCGACTACGCCAAAGGAACACGCAAATTGCCGCGCGCCCGCTAAACCACATGTCTAGCTGACCTTCCGTCGCATGGATCCTGGAGTCGTCGGCCAATACATTCTGAACGGTCTGATGCTAGGCGTGATCTACGCCATGGTCGCCGTGGGGTTTACATTGTTCTTCGGCGTGCTCGACGTCATCAAGTTTTCCCACGGCGATGTTGTGATGGTCGGCGCCTTTGCGGCCCTGGCCGCACTCGCAGGACTTGAGGTCGTTGGCGTGACGTCCCCGGCGATCTTGCTACCGTTCGCGGTTATTACCGCAATGCTCGCAATGGCTGGCCTGGGAGCGCTCATTGCGCGCTTTCTGGTGTTGCCTCTGCGCAAGGCGCCACCGCTGAATACGCTGCTGATCACGCTGATGCTGGGCTTGGCTTTGCGCGAAGCGGTCCGTCTGTTTTATCCGAACGGCTCCAATCCAAAACCGTTTCCTCGATTGTTGCCCGTCGACACCTACACGTTCGGAGAGCTGGCATTGCGTCTGGATAGTCTGCTCTTGCTCTTCACGGGCATTCTGGCCATCGTCATGATCCACGTGGTGATCAACCGCACCCGGCTCGGGCTGGCGATTCGTGCTGTCGCGCAAGATCCCGAAACCGCCCGCGTAATGGGCGTGAACTTCGAGCGCATCGTCATGATTACTTTCGGCCTCGGTTCGGCGCTCGCCGCGCTCGCCGGCGTCACTAACGGGCTCTATTACAGCGAGATCAATTTCGGCATGGGATTGCTGCTGGGCGTGATCGGTTTCAGCGCAGCAGTCGTAGGAGGTCTGGGCAATATCTACGGCGCGATTCTTGGCGGTTTTTTGTTCGCCGCCTTGCAGACTGTCGGCGCAGTCTGGTTTTCAGTACCGGCTTACAAGGATGTGTTTGCGTTTGCTGCCGTGATCGTTTTGATGGCCTGGAAGCCGACCGGCCTGATCGCAGAAAAATCTGCGGAGCGCGTCTAGCCGTGCCGGAATCCGTGAAGTCGAGGCTCTGGATTGTTTTCGCTGCTGCTGCGTGCGCGGTCGTGACACTGCTGTTTTTGGAAATCGAGACCCAGTGGAAAATCGCGGCGCTGGCTATAAGCGTCGTTGCGGCTTTGCTAGGTATGGAAAAAACCGGCATGCGGGCTCGCATCGAGGAAGCATCGGCCAGACATCGTGCTTTT
>JANMYN010000786.1:0-3008 GCA_031382195.1 Betaproteobacteria bacterium | reverse complement strand
GCGGTTGGCTTTGATCCAGGGCATCATCTCGCGCAACTTGCCGCCAACGATCTCGATCTGGTGCTCGCGGCCGATGCGGCGCATGGCGCCGAGCTTGGTGGCGCCGGTCTTGTTCTCGAGCAGAAATTCCTGGGCGTACTGCCCGGTCTGTATTTCCGTGAGGATTTTGCGCATCTCCTTGCGCGTCTCCTCGGTAATAATGCGCGATCCGCGGGTGAAATCGCCGTATTCGGCATTGTTAGAGATCGAGTAACGCATATTGGCGATCCCTCCCTCGTAGATCAGGTCGACGATCAGTTTGAGCTCATGCAGGCATTCGAAGTAGGCCATTTCCGGCGCGTATCCCGCTTCGACCAGTGTCTCGAATCCGGCTTGGATCAGCGCGGTGGTACCGCCGCAGAGCACGACTTGCTCGCCGAACAGGTCGGTCTCGGTCTCTTCGCGGAAATTGGTCTCGATGATGCCGGCCTTGCCGCCGCCGATGGCCGCGGCATACGACAGCGCCAGATCGCGCGCCTTTTTCGATGGATTCTGGTGGATTGCGATCAGCATGGGAACGCCTCCGCCCTGAACATACGTGGAGCGTACCGTGTGCCCCGGTGCTTTCGGCGCCACCATCACGACATCGAGATCGGTGCGTGGCGTGACTTGGCCGAAGTGGATATTGAATCCGTGCGCGAAGGCCAGCGCCGCACCCTTCTTGATGCTGCCCTCGATCTCGCTGTAAACCGCACCGATATGCTCGTCCGGCAGCAGAATCATCACGAAGTCCGCGCTCTTCACGGCGTCGGCCAATTCCTTGACTTCCAGCCCGGCCTTTTTCGCCTTGTCCCAGGAGGCGCCGCCCGTGCGCAAGCCCACCGTAACTTTGACCCCCGAATCTTTGAGATTGAGCGCATGGGCATGGCCTTGCGAGCCGTAGCCGAGGATCGTGACCTTTTTGCTCTTGATCAGACGCAGGTCTGCGTCCTTGTCGTAGAAAACTTTCATGTCTGCCTCGTGGGTTAAATGCGTAATCGGTGAGGAGTGAGGGGTGAGGCGTGAGGAGAAAAAAGCATTTTTTGCCCCCTCACGCCTTACGAGACTTTCAGGATGCGCTCGCCCCGGCCTATGCCGGAGGCACCAGTGCGCACCGTTTCCAGAATGACGCCCTGTTCGAGCGCCCCCAGAAAAGCATCGAGCTTGGCTCCGGTGCCGGTGAGTTCGATGGTATAGGCCTTGTCCGTTACATCGAGGATGCGGCCGCGAAATATGTCCGCCATGCGCTTCATCTCCTCGCGATCCTTGCCCGAGGCGCGCACCTTGACCAGCATCAGTTCGCGCTCGATATGTCCGCCGTCGGACAAATCCACAACCTTCACGACGTCGATCAGCTTGTTCAGTTGCTTGGTTATCTGCTCGATCACGTCATCCGAGCCGGAGGTCACGATGGTCATGCGCGACAGGGACGAATCTTCGGTGGGCGCAACGGTCAGCGACTCGATGTTGTAGCCGCGCGCCGAGAACAGGCCGGCCACACGCGACAGCGCGCCCGGCTCGTTCTCCATGAGTAGGGAGATGATGTGACGCATTATGGATTACACAAGAATCATTTCCGACAGGCCTTTGCCGCCCGGAATCATCGGAAAAACGTTCTCGGTCTGATCGGTGATGAAATCCATGAACACGAGGTCGTTCTTGCGCTTGCGGCTGAACGCCTCTTTGAGTGCCGGCTCGACATCCTCCGGCTTGTCTATGCGCATGCCGACGTGGCCATAGGATTCCGTTAGCTTGACGAAGTCGGGTAACGCATCCATGTAGGATTCCGCGTAACGATTGCCGTGAAAGAACTGCTGCCACTGTCGTACCATGCCCATGTAGCGATTGTTCAGATTCACGATTTTGACCGGCAGGCGGTACTGCTTGGCCGTCGACAATTCCTGAATGCACATTTGAATGCTGGCCTCGCCGGTCACACAGGCGACGGTTGCCTCGGGATGCGCGAGCTGCACGCCGAGCGCGTATGGCAGACCAACCCCCATCGTGCCCAGACCGCCGGAGTTGATCCAGCGCCGCGGTTTGTTGAATTTGTAGAACTGCGCAGCCCACATCTGGTGCTGGCCGACGTCGGATGTCACGTACATATCCATGTCCTTGGTCAGTTCGTATAGCGTCTCGACCACGGATTGGGGCTTGATGATTTTCGACGCGCGGTCGTATTTCAGGCAATCGCGGCCCTTCCACACGATGATCTGTTCCCACCAGGTCTTGACCGCCGCCGGGTCCGGGCGCTCCTTGCCCGCGGCAAGCTGGCGGTTCATTTCCTGCAGTACTTCCCTCACGTCACCCACGATCGGCACATCCACGCGCACGCGTTTGGATATGGAGGAAGGGTCGATGTCGACGTGAATGATCTTGCGGTCTTCCTGGAAGAAATGCTTGGGATTGCCGATCACGCGGTCATCGAAACGAGCACCGATGGCCAGCAACACGTCGCAGTTTTGCATCGCCATGTTGGCTTCAAACGTGCCGTGCATGCCGAGCATGCCGACAAACTGCGGATCCGTTGCCGGATAGCCCCCCAGTCCCATCAACGTATTAGTGCAGGGGAAGCCCAGCGTGTGAACCAATTGCAAGAGTTCCGCCGATGCATTGCCGAGCACGACGCCGCCGCCGGTGTAAACCATCGGGCGCTTCGCATCAAGCAGCAGTTGCAGCGCTTTTTTGATCTGGCCGCTGTGTCCCTTGACTACCGGGTTGTACGAGCGCATCGACACCGACTGCGGATAGAAGAAGTTGGTCTTTGCGGTCTGCACGTCCTTGGGGATATCCACCAGCACCGGGCCAGGACGGCCGGTAGCGGCGAGGTAGAACGCCTTCTTCATCGTGACCGCGAGATCCTTGATGTCCTTGACCAGGAAATTGTGCTTGACGCAGGGCCGCGTCACGCCGACGGCGTCCACTTCCTGGAATGCGTCCTGACCGATGGCGTGAGTTGGCACCTGTCCGCTGATGATGACCACTGGGAT
>JANMYN010000782.1:0-2680 GCA_031382195.1 Betaproteobacteria bacterium | reverse complement strand
AGCATCGGCGCCACCTTGCGCCACATCTGCGCCGTTTGCGGATACCCGTGCAGCAACACGACCGGGTCGCCTTCGCCCCCGACCCACGCGTTGATGCGGATACCGTTCGCGCGGACGGTTTGTTGCTGCATGCCCGTCATGAAACTAATCATGTGAAACCTTTCTACAGCACGCGCTCACCGCAGAGGACGCGGAGGACGCAGAGGGAAAACTAAAAACTGTATGGGATTCATAGAGGGTTTCCCAGTCCGACAATTTTGGGCGGTTGCCAGAATCGTGACGAATCCGGTTTCCAATTTCTGTCATGTATTTCCTTATCCTTGATTTCCTCTGCGTCCTCCGCGTCCTCTGCGGTGAGCGCGTTGGTTTATTTCCCGAGATAGGCTTTCAGTCGTTTCACGCCTTCGGCGAGAACCGGGATCGAATTCGGATACGAGAAGCGCACATGTTGCTTCGAGAGATAGTCGCCAAAATCGAGCCCGGGGGCGATGGCGACGCCGGCTTTCTCCAGCAGGTCCCAGCAGAAGCTGTAACTGTCGGACGTGAGCCGTTCGCAGTTCGCATAGATGTAGAAGGCGCCCTCGGGGGTGACCGGAATGTCGAAGCCGAGGCTGCGCAATTCCGGCAACAGAAAATCGCGCTGTTCGCGGAATGCGTCGCGCCTTTTCTCGAGCAGCGCGACCGTATCCGGATGAAACGCGGCGAGCGCGGCCTGCTGCGCCAGGTCCGAAGGGGAAATGAACAGGTTCTGCGCCAGTTTGTCGATCGGCGCGACGTAATGCTCGGGCGCGACCATCCAACCCAGGCGCCATCCGGTCATGCCGAAATATTTGGAAAAGCTGTTGATGATGAATACATCGTCGGCGAACTCCAACGCGCTGCGATCGCGTTTGCCGTACGTGAGACCATGATAGATCTCGTCGACGATGAGAACGCCGCCCTTCGCCCTCACCACGGCGTGGATGCGCTCGAGTTCGTCGTGATCGATCAGGGTGCCGGTCGGGTTCGACGGCGAGGCGATCAGCACAGCCGCGGTATTTGCGGTCCAGTGCTTCGCCACCAGCGCCGCGGTAAGTTGATAGGCGGTATCGGCGCCCACGGGAATGCCGACAGGTTCGCCTTCCATAGTGCGCACGAAATGGCGGTTGCACGGATAGCCGGGATCGGCCATCAGCACCTGATCGCCGGGGGAAAGCAGCACGCCCATGGTAAGCAGCAAGGCGCCGGACGAACCGGTTGTCACGATGACGCGCGCGCGCGGCACTTCCACGCCATAGCGCGTGTGGTACCAGGCAGCGATGGCATCGCGCAATTCCGCGATTCCAAGCGAAGACGTATAGCTGATACGTCCAGCTTCAATAGCGCGGATACCCGCTGCCGCGATCAATGGCGGCGTCGGCGCATCGGGTTCGCCAACCACCATATTGGCGATGGACCGTCCCTGCGCTTCCAGTTCCTTGGCGCGATTGACCAATACCACGACGTGGAACGGCTCGATGCCTTCCATGCGCGAGGCGATGTGCGGGCTGAGGGTGGACGGGAGTTTTTCGGGTCGGTTCATGCAAAACCTCGATCTGGGCGCAGGCACCACCGGCGGTGCGGCAATGCGTCCGGACGAATTTTATGCCGTGCAGCCACCTCGCAGCAACGCGCCGATTCAAAAATCCGGCGCGACCGACTAACATGTCGATGCTTTCACAGACTCCAACAAGACGGGAAACCCGACCAATGAAGATTGCAATCATCGGCAGCGGCGGCGTCGGCGGCTATTTTGGCGCCCGGCTGGCGGCCAGCGGACAGGACGTCACCTTCGTTGCACGCGGCGCCCACCTTGAAGCCCTGCAAAAAAAAGGGTTGAAGGTGTTGAGTGCGCTCGGCGACCTGCATTTACCCGAAGTGAAGGCTACCAGCGACACGACGATTATCGGCCCGGTCGATGTTGTCATGATCGCCGTCAAGCTCTGGGCCACCGAGGAAGCGGCTGCCGCCGCCAAACCGATGATCGGTCAGAACACGGTCGCCGTATCTTTTCAGAACGGCGTGATCGCTGTCGATACGCTGCTGCCGGTTCTGGGCAGGGAGCATGTCATGGGCGGCGTAGCGAACATCGCGGCGTTGATCGAAGAGCCCGGCGTCATCCGCCACAACGGCAATATGGCGAACCTGTTCTTCGGCGAACTCGACGGCAAACCGTCTCCCAGATCCCAGGCATTGCAGGTGGCCTGCAAGATTGCAAACGTGCAGTCCGAACTAGTCACCGATATCAATAAGACCATCTGGGAAAAATTCGTGCGCCTGGTTACGCTTTCGGCCCTGACTTCGTTGACGCGGATGCCGATCGGACCAATCCGGGCCGATGCCGATACGCGCGCGCTGATGCAGCAGGTCATGGAAGAGGTGGTGGCGATCGGAAAAGCCAAGGGCGTGAAATTCGAAGAGGGCCTCGTCGCCGACCAGATGTCCAAAGTCGAGACCTACCCGGCCATCATGGTGGCGTCGATGTGCGGCGATCTGCGCCGCGGCAACCGCCTGGAACTGCCGTGGCTGTCGGGCTTGGTCGCAAAATTCGGCAAGGAACTCGGCATACCGACGCCGGCCAACCAGTTCGTCTACGCCGCACTCAAGCTCTACGCCGACGGCCGTCCTGCCGAAGCTCAAATCTAACGACTACACCCAACAC
>JANMYN010000754.1:0-6316 GCA_031382195.1 Betaproteobacteria bacterium | reverse complement strand
TTGTTGTCATCCACGTTCTTGCAGCATTCAAGCATCTGCTGATAAATCGCGATAGAGTTTTTCAGCGCATGTTGCCTTGAGAGTAGGTAGCGGATAGCTTAGTAAGAAGGCCTCCAGACGGGGGCTTTTTTATTGGTGATGTGCGCAATGCGCAGATCGATTGGGGGGGGCATTCCCGGCTCACTGGCGGCGATCGGAATCCGGACTATGCGGCACACGGTAGGGGATGAACATGCGGTTACCATCTCACGATGCTGGCGCTCCCGCGAGGCACTAGTCTGCTTATCCTATTTACCCACTCTTTTAATCATAACTTCATGAGAAATAATCTAAATCAGGCACAAAAGCAGGGGACTTCGGTAATAGCGTAACGGCGGTTTTGCCAGCCGCTTGGTGGCATCGGTTACGTGTTGCTTGGGCTCCGACGGCCGTGCAGGGGCTGTCCAAAGCGCTAAACGTTAACGCCGCAAATTATAGTATTGACAATCGTTCTCATTATGATTTAGCATTCTTATTCCTGACATGAAGGTCTCCTATGTACGTTTGCCTCTGCAACGGAATTACCGAAAGCCAGATCCGCGATGCGGTCACCGCTGGCGCGAGTTCGTTGCGCGAGTTGGGGCAATGCTTGGGTGTCGCAAGTTGCTGTGGAAAATGCGCAGACTGCGCCCAGCAGGTGGTCTGCGAAACGCTAGCAACCAGCGATACGCGCGCGCACTTTAACGCCCCTTAAGCCCCTTCATTTACTGCCTCTTCAAATATTCTGTTTTTCCGTCTCTCTCCCGGGACTCTATAATCCCTGCTGTTTCGATCTTCCAATCGAAGGAGCGCGCATGAAGGGCGACAAGAAAGCTATTGCACACCTGAACAAGGTGCTCTCCAACGAACTTACCGCGATCAACCAGTACTTCCTACATGCCCGCATGTTCAAGAACTGGGGCCTGAAAAAATTGGACGACCACGAGTTCAAAGAGTCCATTGATGAGATGAAGCATGCCGACAAATTGATCGAGCGCATTCTCTTTCTAGAAGGCCTTCCAAATGTTCAAGATATCGGCAAGATCTTCGTCGGAGAGAATGTCCAGGAATGTCTCAAATGCGATTTACGGCTGGAAATGGCAGGGCACCCTGTATTGCGGGAGGCCATCGCATATTGCGAAACTTCTACCGACTACGTTAGCCGTGAACTCTTTGAGAAAATTCTAGAAAGTGAAGAAGAGCACATCGATTGGCTGGAAACTCAGATCGACCTGATTCAAAAAGTTGGCATCCAGAACTACATGCAATCGCAAATGTCAGCGAGTTGATTTTCGACGACTGATTGGTTGCTTCCGAGATCGAACAATTTGATTTCGGTCGTGACAAACAAGAAAGCCACCACAAGGGTGGCTTTTTTTGATGAAACGGCCACACTCCCATACTTCGACATTGGCCGCGGGAAATGCAGAAAGACTTTATTTAGTTCTTCGGCCGCATCCGAAAGCTAAAAACAGGCCCGGAGGAAGATCGCCGACTCCGGGCCCGGTGCTGCAGGTAGGTTCATCAAGGGAGTGAAGACGAATAACCACCCGCTACGGGTATCAATGCCTATTCCCGGGTGCTCTGTGCGCTAGCGAACATAAGAAGCAGGAAATTTGTCTGTAGCCTTCAAGTGGACTTGCTGTGATATTTTACTCTGGCACATTCGATATGGAACTTATTCCGTATGGAAAAAATGCTTCTACGGCCTAACCATCCCCCGACGCCCAAGCAAAACCATTTTCTTGCTGCGCTGCCAGCGGCGGACTACGAACGTCTGCTGCCGCAACTGGAGCTCGTGCGGCTGCCTCTCCACTGGGTGGTGTATGGATCCCCGAGCGAGCAGGGATATGTGTTTTTTCCAACCACCAGCATTGTGTCCCTGTTCTACGCCGTGCAGGACGGATCCTCGGCAGAAATCGCCGTCGTAGGTAACGAGGGCGTGGTTGGCATGGCCCTGTTCATGGGCGGCGATTTCACCCCGAGCCGCGCGATAGTGCAGAGCGCGGGCTCCGGCTTCCGGCTCAGAGCCAGTGTCCTGATAGCTGAATTTGGCAACAGCGGGGAACTGCAGCATCTACTGCTGCGCTACACGCAAGCGCTGATTACGCAGATGGCCCAGACCGCGGTGTGCAACCGGCACCATGCGATCCAGCAGCAGCTTTGCCGCTCGCTCCTATTAAGCCTGGATCGGCTGCCCTCGCGCGAGCTGACTATGACGCAGGAGTTGATTGCCAACATGCTGGCGGTGCGTCGCGATGGCGTGACCGAGGCCACTGCCAAACTGCAGGCGGAGGGGTTGATCCATTACAGTCGCGGCAAGATCACCGTGCTGGATCGGGCCAAGCTCGAGGCCGGCGTCTGCGAGTGTTATGCAATCGTGAAACGGGCATACGACCGCTTGCTGTCACCCGCCGTGAGCCGATTGAATACGGCCGGCTGCTAAATATCATAATGAAAATGTGACCAAACGGAGGCCGAGGCGGACCACTTAGGACAAATTGGTGAGGCGAAGGGAAAACAAAAAACCACGACGAATCGTGGTTTTAAGTGGTCCAGAGTGGTCTAGACCAACCCTCGATTTGGTGGAGGCGGCGGGAATCGAACCCGCGTCCGCAAATCCTCTACAGGCAGCCCTACATGCTTAGTCAGGTCATTTAATTTTACCGCTTCCACGCCGGCCGACAGGCTGGGAAGCGGCGAGTTACCTTGGATTTAATACCGCAGCAAGTAACCCGCTACAGCACGATCTCACGTATATGGCTCCACCGCTGGTTGCCCAGCCCGGCCCATGAGAGAACCGGTGTGGAGTCCAGCCGGTATTAAGCGGCTAGAGCGTAACGTTCGTCGTTTGCGACTATACGTTTTCCAGCTGTATTAACAAGGTAACTGGGCCTTGGCATGCACTACACTGCTTCGCAACCCACGTCGAGACCAGGTCGCCCCCAAAAAACAAGATGGTGCTATTCCACGAAAAAACAATTGCACCCATCCGGCATTCTATCAGACCGCGATTTCAAGCCCTAAACTAAACAGGATCGATCGAATCTCCGCGGGCGAATCGACATATAAGTCGCCACCCCATTGCTCTGGCGGACGTCCGTTCCCGAGATAGCCATATCGAGCCACGACCACTCTCATCCCCGCCGCATGGCCTGCCTGCACATCCCGCTCATCGTCTCCGACGTAGACGCACTGGGCGGGGGTGGTCCCGATCTTGGCCATTGCTTCGATTAGCGGCGCCGGATGGGGTTTCGCGTAAGGCGTGGTGTCACCGCAGATGACGCATTTGGCGCGATCCAGCAAATTGAACGCACGCAGAAGTGGAAAGGTAAAGCGTTCGGCCTTGTTTGTAACGACGCCCCAGACTAGTCCCCGCGCCTCGATTTCGTCCAGCAGGGCAGCTATCCCGGGAAACAAGTTGCTATTGCGGGCAAGATTTTTCTCATAAAGGTCCAGGAATTCGTCGCGTAATTCCAGATAACCGGATTCATCAGGTTGAATCCCGAAACCCGCGTGCAGCAGCCCGCGGGCGCCGGAAGAGGCATGGGCTCTTAGATCGTCTATCGCAAGTTCGCTCATGCCACGAGCAAGACGCTGCTGGTTCAGCGCAAATCCGAGATCGGGCGCGGTATCTGCAAGCGTGCCGTCGAGGTCGAACAATACGCTTTCAAGTACCGCAAAACCCGATCGTCGGTGCGCAGAATTCATCGTGCTAGCATGGCAAGCAAATCTTGGTCTGCGAGCATATCCTCCAGTGCTTGAGATACGGCGGTGTTGACTAACGCCGTGCTGTCCTTCGTGTACGGTGGCGCGGCGCCATCCTTGCGTGTTCTGACGCTGAATTGACGGTCGTAATACTCGGATGCGTTGGCCACATGGGCAGCCACCTCGGCCCGCAGTTCCGTTTCAAAGGTCAACGGTCGCTTTTCCGATTGCAATTGGAGATCGCGAATCGTGATGTCCAGCGTGCTGACCATTGTCTCGCTGTAAGGTTGTACTTGGAAACCTAGTTTGGTCAGCGCCTCTTTTACCCGATTGAAAATGGCGGGGCTTGGATCTTCGTCCACACTTACATCGACCATTTTGCGATCAGGATCTCCGACCTCTCCCAGTTTCTTGTCCGCGCGAGCATCGGAAACCCGCAGCCCTATGAATCTGCCATTACCGATCTGCGATTCCCTTACCTTTACCGTCGGATCGATTCGCAGGGACTGAGTCTTCAGAGTGCAGCCCTGCGTGCTTATCAACAACCCAACGGCTGCGGCTGCCAGCAGAATTTTCGTTTTCATCGATATCTCCTCTTTGTATTGCGGGTGACCCGAGGCGAATGCTTGGGCCCGCCGTTGCGCAAAGTTGCTCAAGGCATTCGCGCGCTTAGAATGTAGTTCACTGACGTATCTGCGGCTAGGGAATAAACCTTGGTAATCGGGTTGTAAACCATTCCGGCCAGATGTTCGGAAAGTAGTTCCGCGCGGCGGCAGTAACGCGCAAGTTCTGCCGGCGTAATGAACCTGGCATAGTCGTGTGTTCCCCGTGGCAGCAGGTTCAGTACGTATTCAGCACCCAGTATCGCATAAAGATATGACTTCGGATTGCGGTTGATGGTGGAGAAAAAGCACCTGCCCCCGGATTTTATCAGTCGCGCACACGCATCTATTATGCTGGCAGGATCAGGCACATGCTCCAGCATTTCCATGCAGGTGATGACGTCGAACGCCCGCGGTTGTTCATCGGCCAGCTCCTCGACCGTTATTTTACGATACTCGACCGTAAGCCCGCTTTCCAGCAGGTGCATCTGCGCCACTTTCAGCGGTTTGTCGCCGACATCGATGCCCGTTACATTGGCACCGGCGTCTGACATGGCCTCGGAAAGAATGCCTCCGCCGCAGCCAACATCGAGGACACGCTTGCCTTTCAGTCCAGCTATGCTATCGATGTAACGCAGCCGCAGTGGATTGATGTCGTGCAGCGGCTTGAATTCACTGTGCGGATCCCACCAGCGATGGGCCAATTCGCTGAATTTCTGCAGTTCGACTGGGTCGACGTTGATCATTTTCGCGGACACATCTTTGGTGATTTACTTTGAACCTGCAATGCGCGATTTCCATTCTCTCGCTTTGCGCTTCATGCTGCTTTCGTCCATGTGCAGTAGCTGGCCGGAGCCGACAAGCTGCTTGCCGGCGACCCACACATCGCTTACATCCTCGCGACCCGCCGCGTAGACCAGATGCGACGCCGGATCGTAACAAGGAGACAGTTCGATCGAATCCAAGTTCACCGCGCACAAGTCGGCGCATTTGCCTGGTTGTATCGATCCGACGCTGCGTTCGAGTCCCAGCGCCTGAGCGGCATTGAGCGTTGCCATGCGCAAAGCCGTATGCGCCGGAAGGACTTCCGCATTGTTACCGGTCGCCTTGGCCAATAGGGCTGCCAATCGCATTTCGCAGAAAACATCCAAACGATTATTGCTGGCCGCTCCGTCCGTTCCGATGCCGATGTTGATTCCGGCGGAAAGCATCCTGTCCACAGGTGCGATGCCGCTCGCCAGCTTCAGGTTTGACGATGGGCAATGTGCGACCGAACAGCCCAGCCGGGCGAGGAGCGCGATTTCCGCGGGTTCGAGATGCACCGCATGCACCGCAATGAAATTCGGACCCAGTATCCCAAGCCTCTCCAGTCTGGCGAGTGGTCGCACACCGAATTTTGCCAGACTCTCGCGAATCTCGTCGTGCGTTTCGTGAATATGGGTATTGATCGGGATCTGCAATTGCTCCGATAGCGTGAGTATCTGTTCGAAGCTCTTGTCGCTGACGGTATAGGGCGCGTGCGGCGCCATGCAGAAGCTCAGCAGCGACTCGTGCTTCAACTCGTCGCGCATCGACAGGCCCTTGCGCAGGTAGTCTTGGGCGTCGCTGGCATACGCGGTGGGGAATTCGAGCAAAATGATGCCGAGCGCGGCACGCATGCCCGCGTCCAGCGCTGCCCGGGCGGTCATCTCGGGGAAGAAGTACATGTCATTGAAGCAGGTAACTCCGCCACGAAGCATTTCGGCGCATGCAAGCAGCGTTCCGTCATAGACGAACTGTGCCGACGCGTGCCTGTTTTCTGCCGGCCATATGTGATTCGAAAGCCAGTCCATCAGCTTCAGATCATCCGCAAGCCCGCGCATCAACGTCATTGCCGCGTGGCTGTGGAAATTGATCAACCCGGGAATCAGCACATGCGAATCCAGCCGACATATCTGCCCGGAAGAACAGCGCACGCTCATTTCTTCGGTCGGAAGCAAGGCCACGAT
>JANMYN010000735.1:0-1587 GCA_031382195.1 Betaproteobacteria bacterium | reverse complement strand
ATACGATGCCGGCGCATTCAGCGATAGCGCCTCGTCGAGCGCAGGCACCGTGCCTTTGGGATAATCGAGAATCGCGCAAATCTCGTCCGACCACGTCAGGTCATTGTGCGGAAACTTGATGGCCCATCCACCCATCAGCGTTATTCCGCCCGCGGTCTGCTGCAGACTTTGGCTGCGGCGAAGTTTTTCCTCGATCGCCTTGCGCTCCGTGATGTCACTCACAACGACGCGGCATACGGTTGCGTTGCGCTCATCCGGCCCAACGGTTGCCTCCAGCCATGCCGTGAAGGGCGCGCCGTTTTTTCCCGACAAACTCAGTTCGCGTGCTTGCGGCGTGCGCGTCTTGAAGAGCTGCCTGGTAAGCAGATAGAAGCTGTCCGCATCATCGCGCACGACAAAGCGGATAAAAGGTTGTTTGACGAGCGCAGCGCGCTCGGCGCCCAGCAGGTTCGCGCCGGTGAGATTCGCCTCGAGAATCAGTCCGGTTTCGTCCAGCGTGAAATAGCCGACAGGCGCCAGATCGTACAGGTCGAAGTAGCGCGCACGCGCCGTCTCGATCCCGGTTTGCGCCTGGCGCAATTCCTCGTTCTGCAATTCCAGTTCGATCTGATGCACCTGCAGTTCGTGGAGCAAACGCTGCGCATCGGCAGGCAAGAGTGCGGTCAGGTGTTGCAGCGCCACGGCTGGCGTATCCCGGATAATCTCCTCCGCCTGCTGGCGCAATTCTTCCGCATGGCCGACGGGCGTCCCGGTCCCGGTTGAAATTGCGCGTTTCACTTCTGTTCCCTCTCTGTGGTGGCAACGGCATACACCGCCCCGGACTCATCGACCAATGCGGTGGCGGTCAGGAACACGCGCACCGGCCGGCCATCCCGGGTGAGGCGATCCACGTCGTGCGCCTGCACAATTTCGCCGCTGCCCAGTTGCGCGATCATGGCCAGCGCCTGGTCCTGACCCGCCTGCGGGACCAGCTCGCGGATGTTCATCGCCAGCGCCTCGGCCTCGCTCCAGCCATACAATCTGGTCGCGGCCGGATTCCAGGACAGGATCTTTCCGTCCAGGTCCTGCACCACAATGGCGTCGCGCGAGTCGGTCATGACGACGGCCAGGCGGCGCAGGGTATCGGATTCGCCCAGCGCCTTACGCGCCAATTTCATCTCTGTTATGTCAAAGAACGTGACAACTGCGCCTTCGATCACATTGTCCAGCGTGCGGTAAGGGCGGATGCGCAGCACATACCACTTGCCCATCCGGGATTGCACCTCGATCTCTTTTGGCACCAGAGTATCGAGCACCTGCTGCACGTCCTCCACCAGTCGATCGTAGTCCTGCAGGTTGGAAACGATATGGCCGACCGGCCGCCCCACATCGGACGCGATCAAGTTGATCACCTGCGTGGTGGTGGGCGTAAAACGCTGGATGAGCAGTTGATGGTCGACGTATATCGTGCCCACGCCGGTGCCGGCGAGCAGATTGTTCATGTCGTTGTTGGCCTGCGACAAATCGGTTACCTTGCCCTGCAATTCGGCGTTGACCGTGGCCAGTTCTTCATTCACCGATTGCAGCTCTTCCCTGGAGGTTTCCAAC
>JANMYN010000709.1:0-10090 GCA_031382195.1 Betaproteobacteria bacterium | reverse complement strand
TGAAGATCAATCCCAATGGCGCCATTCCGGCACTGGTCGACGGCGACATGAAGCTGTGGGAGTCGAATGCCATCTTGCAGTACGCAGCCGACAAGAACGAAGCCTTCGCTTACTATCCGCGCGACCTCAAGGTGCGCGCCGACATCAACCGCTGGCTTTTGTGGGAGGCAGCCAGCTGGTTCCCGAGCTGTTACGTCTACCTGGTCGAAAACGTCGTCAAACCCCTGCTTAAGGCCGAACCCGATCGCGCCATCACGGATAAAGAAGCACCAAACTGGCATCGACTGGCGAACATCCTCGACGAGCGTCTCGCCAAACAGCGCTGGCTGTGCGGAGACAAAGTGACGTTGGCCGACATCGCCGTCGCGGCGCCGATGCATTTGCATGCTTTCCAGAAGCTCCCGCTCGACGCGCATCCGAATCTGAAACGTTGGATGACCAAAGACGTCGAGCAGCTGCCGTGCTGGAAGGCGACGGATGCGGCAAAGCTTCTGGGCCTCGCGGCCTGACCAGGCGAAGTTTGTCGGCGCGAACGCGCCTCCCGTTATCCAGGACGATCTGCATCATGCAACGCGAAAATTCGGTGCGTTCCAACTTCAACTACACGCTCGACGACGGCAAGGTTCCGGAGGTTTACTTCTATGAACCACCGTCCGGAACGGTCGTGCATCCGCCCGGAAACGATGCGCAAGAGATGGCAATAACCGACGGGTGGTCCAGCGCGGACCGCTTCTCGCTCGATCGCGAGGGCTTCGCGCTGAAGGAGTTTCGCAACGCATTTGACCGCTTTGATGACGACGACGCGGTGCGCAGTCAGTTCTACACGCCGGTGGCCGACTTCGTGCGGACCACGGTGGGCGCGCACCGCGTAATCGTGTTCGACCACACCATCCGCTCCAAGGTCAACGAGCAACTGCAAACCGCCGAGCACACGACGACGCAACGCGCGCCAGTCATGCTTGTGCATTGCGACTACACACCCGTGTCCGGCCCGCTGCGCGTGCGTCAGTTGCTGCCTGACGAAGCAGAAGCGCTGCTCGAGCGCCGGGTCGCGTTCTACAACTTCTGGAAACCGCTGAAGCGGCGCGTCGAGGAAAAGCCTCTGGCAATGTGCGACGTGACTTCAGCCACGCAAGACGACATGCTCAAGATGAAGCTGCGTTACCGTGATCGCACCGGAGAAATTTTCGTGATGCGACACTCGCCGACTCATCGCTGGTGGTACTTTCCGAATATGACACCCGAGAACGTCGTGCTGCTTAAGACATTTGAATCGGAGACCGACGGCCGCGCACGATTCCTGGGCCATAGTGCTTTCGACGATCCGAACACGCCCCCCGATGCGGTCGTGCGCGAGAGCATCGAGATACGCACGATGGCGTTCTTCTGAGATCAGGCGATGACACCCACTGCATTTTCGCTTGATGGGCGTGTCGCCCTGGTCACCGGTGGCAATAGCGGCATTGGTCGTACGCTGGCACTGGCATTGCGGGAAGCCGGCGCGAAAGTGGCGATCGGCGGTCGTCGTGCGCAGCGCAACGCGGTGGTGCTGGCCGATCTGGGCGGCGACGGTGACCAGGCGATGGCCCTCGAACTCGACGTGTGTGACGAGTCCTCCGTCGAGCGCGCCGTCAATGCCGTGGTAGAGCGGTTCGGTCGCATCGACATCCTGATCAACAACGCCGGCGGCGTAAACCGAAAATCGGTGATGGAACTCGATCGCCGGGACTGGGACCGGGTGATCGCCATCAACCTGACCGGTCCATTCTTGTGCACGAAACATGCGGCGCGCCGCATGAAGGCACAGGGCAGCGGCAAGATCATCAACATCGCATCTGTGTATGGACTCACCGCGCCGAGCAAAGGGCTGCAGGTTGACTACACGGCCTCCAAGCATGGCGTCATCGGCCTCACGCGCGTCAATGCCGTCGAACTGATGCCGCTGGGCATCCAGGTCAATGCGATTGCGCCGGGCTACTTTTTCACGGAGATGACCGGCGAGTTGCGCGGCACGCCACTCGAGCAGGCAATCAAGCGGCGCACCCCATCAGGCCGATTGGGTGAGACTTCTCAGCTCGTCGGGACCTGCATTTACCTCGCCTCGGCGGCTTCTGACCACGTCAGCGGAACCTGCATTCCTGTCGATGGCGGCTACCTGGCATCGGACGGTTTGGAACGCGACGGGTAAGTTCCAGGGGGTTTGAAGATGCGCCGGATTGCGGCGATCCCCGGTTACACGTTCGACAAGCAGTCAGTCAAGCGCGGACCGCATAGCATTTCGGTGCATGGACGAGTTGGTTAGTCCTGTTCTCATGAACCTGTTTCCTGATTCGCGGCTTGCGGCTTGGTACGGTAGGCAAGCAACCCCAACGCCGTCGCTGCTGCAAAAGCTGCACCGGCCAGGAACGTGGCCGGCGCGCCGAAGACGCTCCACAGCGCACCGGCGATGACGCTCGCCAACAGCAGCGCAATCCCGCTGACAAGATTGAAAATGCCGAAAGCGGTGCCGCGCAATCGCGCCGGCGCGGTGTCGGCGACGAGCTTGGCCAGCAAACCTTGCGTGCACGCCATGTGCAGCCCCCAAAGCATGCTACCGACGAGCGCCATCAGCGGCGACGCGGTGAGCGCCAACACCACATTGGCCGCAATCAACAGCGTCAGCCCGAGCAGCAACAGCGTGCGGGCGCTGATGCGATCCGCCGCAATACCGGCCGGATAGGCAAACGCCGCGTAGGCAACGTTCATCGCGATCATCACCACTGGCACGTAGGCGAGAGCGATCCCGACATCGAGCGCGCGCAGCACCAGAAAAGCTTCGCTGAAACGCGCCAGTGTGAACACCCCGCCCAGCAACACGACCAGCCAGTAACCCGGCGGCAACCGCCTCGCGTCAGCCAGGGCCAGCGGCGCAGTGGGGGTGGGTTCTGCGTGGTGCCGCTGCGGATCGCGCACGTAAATCATCAACAGCGCCACCGCGATGAAAGCCGGTACCACGGCGATCCACATCACCGCCTTGATGTCGTTCGCGAACCAGACCATGAACGCCACCGCCAGCAGCGGGCCCAAGAACGCGCCGATCGAATCGAGCGCCTGGCGCAATCCATAGGCCGCCCCGCGCAAGCGCGGCGGCGCGATGTCGGCCACTAGCGCGTCGCGCGGTGCGCCACGGATGCCCTTGCCGATACGATCGACGAAACGCGCGCCGAATACCCAGCCGATGGAAGTTGCCAACGGGAATATCGGTTTAGTGAACGCCGCCAGCGCGTAGCCGAGCACCATCAGAAACTTGCGCTTGCCGAGGTAATCGCTGAGTGCGCCCGAAAAAACCTTCGTGATCGCGGCAGTCGCTTCGGCAATGCCCTCGACAACGCCGACTGTCAGCATGGATGCACCCAGTACAGTCGTCATGAACACCGGCAGCAGGCTGTGGATCAACTCGGACGACATGTCCATGAACATCGAGGCGAAGCCCATGGCCCAGATGCCGATCGGCAAAGCGCGCAATGTTGCCGGCGCAGCGGGCGGCGGCGAGCTATTCGACGTCGGAGAGTTCATCTGAGACGAAACTGCGGACCAGGCTGGAGGACATGCATGGATTATTCAGGGGACCATTTGCGTCCGATCGCCCCCGACCCCGCTAAGGCTTCAACGCCCTGTAGAGAAACGGCAGGCTCGTATCCATCCGGTAATCGACGTCGGAGTGGTTGTCGTCGAACTCCTCGTAAGTGTGGCGGATTCCGGCCGCCGCGAGCCGCTTGGACAGGATGCGCGAGCCGTAGTGGATGTGATACTGGTCGCGCCAGCCGCAATCGATGTAGAGGCCGCGCAGCGATTTGAGGTTATCCCGGTACTTCGCGACCAGATTGATCGGGTCATTCTCGCGCCACTTGCTCCAGCGTTTCTCGATGACTTCACCCGATTCAAGGTTGAACGGCACACGAAAGCCGAGCGGCGCTTTCCGGTCCGCATCGTAGGTGGCCGCCATGCACAGGTTCATGATGGTGTGGCCTTCCGCCGTCGAGAGCTTTTCCCTCTTCCACACCTGCGCGAGAAAACGCTTGATCCGCCCGTCGTCGAGGCCCTCGACGAGGCCCTTGCGGTTCGATTCGCCGCGTGCATCATAAATGCCGGCTTTTCGCTTCGGCACACGATGCTTTGCAAGCTCGTTAAGCGTATTCGGCCAGTCGTGCCAGTAAACGAAATCGAAATAGGCGTCGCCTGAATGATTTGCGACCGCGCCCCAGTACTTCGCGTACTTCATGCCGTGGATCATCGACCCGTAGCCGCCGGATGACTTGCCGAAGCAGCCACGATGGTCCCGGCTCGCCAGCGTGCGGAACTCGCGATCCACGAAGGTAATGATCTCGCGCGTCAGATAGTCCGCGTAATTCCCGATCGCGGACGAATTCACGTACTGGTTACCGCCTAGCGCCGTGAAGCAGTCCGGAAAGACAATGATCGCCGGACCCATCTTCTGCTCGCGAATCAGCCGCGCCGCGCGCTCCGGGACGTTATCGCCGAAGGGCTTCCAGTTGGTGTGCGAAAGACCGGAGCCGGTAAAGCCGACCAGGTCGTAGAGCACCGGAAAGCGGCGCCTGCCCGCACCCTCGTCATATTGCGGCGGCAGCCACACCGCCACCTTGCGCACATGCGGATCGCCGAGCGGGTTGCCCTTGAGGATTTTCGACGTATGTTCCAGCACGACCAGCGTGCCGGCAGGACCTTTTGGATGTTTAAGTGCCATGGGTTACGCGCATCTGATGACGATATGCGATTGTGGCATGCCGACGATTCTGGAGTCAGGAAATGGTTTTCGCTCAATCTGGAGAAGCGTGCAGCAGACGCGTAATCTTATGCACTTGAACGAATTCGATTGCCGTAGGCATTTCGAGGCCTTCGCATATCCAGCGCTATTGCTGAACGCGTTGCGCGCCTGCCTCAGGAGGTTGCGCTCGACGTAGTTGATCGATTCAGGATCGCGGCAGCAAAAATATCGAAATGATGCAGCCCTGTTCTGCATTGCGCCGCGGGAGCACTGGAGGCCATTTTTTGCGTGGCCATGCTCGAGCACAACTTCATCGCGCCGTCGATCAACATCGAGACACTTGACCCGGCCTTCGATGGCCTGCCCATCGTAACGGGTCAGAACTCCACGGAGATAGACACAATTCTCTCCAACAGTTTTGGGTTTGGTGGCACCAATGCCTGCCTTTTGTTGAAGGGAAATTCCAAAGTAGTTCGCAGTCCCCGGGTTTTCAGCGACTGCGCTTGTTTGGACGTACGCTTTGAGCAGGGAGTCTTGTTGCGCCGCGTTTTCCGGCGCCGCTTCCCGATAATGTGAAGCGGTGGCGCGGTGGCAGTAGGTTCGATTTGGCTGTAACCGCCCCGTTGCGTCTCGTGGTGCCCGAGGAATCTAACTGTTTCCCGGTATCCCCATCGCGCTCATCGAACCGGGCAGGCGCTACCTGCGAATCCGGCTCTCGGACAAAACGAACGCTTGCGCGTACGAAAGATCGCGTTCTTATTGACCGCGCGAGCGCAGGGGCCCAGCAGGAAAACGGGAAAAAAGGTGTTAGTTCGTTAATTAATAGTCCATGATTATTGTTGTATCGACCGATTTTCTATTAGTCTTCCACCTCGACCTGGATCTACTAAACCCGCGACCGGGACATGCGCGCCAGCGTACCGGCGTCGGCATGGGCCGATGTCATGGGGGTTAGACAACTACATCGAACATGTGCAACCGTTACCTCACCCCTAGCCGAGCCGAGATCGAGCGTCATTGGCAGTTGAGAGACGCCCAAATGCGCAATGCGCCTGGCAAGCCGTTCAACGCCTTGCCGGCTGCGATCGTGCCGATGCTGCATCTCGCCAGGAACGGCGACCTTGAGTTGGTCGCAGCGCGCTGGGGATTGATTCCGATTTGGTGGAAAGAGAAAAAGCTGCCATCGGACACGTTCATCGCACCATCGGAGGAGGCGGCGGCCCGACCGATTTGGAAAATTCCGGCAGGCAAATGGCGCTGCCTGGTCCCCGCGATGGGGTGGTACGTGTGGAAAGAAATCGAACGCCTAAATCCCGCCGCCGGCAAATCGACAAAGGCGCAGCAGCCTTACTTTATCCGGCTGCCCGACAGGCAACCCTTTGCGTTCGCGGGCCTGATGTCGCGACGGTCCGTCGAAGGGGATCAGCCGGAGTTCACCTGCACAATCCTCACCCGCGACGCAGTCGGGCCCATTGCGCAGATCCATGCCCGAATGCCTATCGTGCTACCGAAAAATGCACAGGCTGCCTGGCTGTACCGGGAAATGACCGATGCGGCCGTGGCAATCGAGTTCGCGCGAGAGCAAGCCGTGACAGAGTTTGTTCACCACCCAATCGAAGTTGCGCGAGAGCAAGCGATGGATGAGGTTGTTCACCACCCGATCGATCTGCGCATCAACAACGCCCTCACCGGGGACACAACCTTGAACGCGCCGAGCAGCCAGGCTAGGGCAGCTGCTCGATAGGTCGGAACGGCTACGAAATCGTCAACCGACGTGGCGGGATAGTCTCTGTCTTCGGCAGGACGATGAGACGGGTGGCGCCAAGATCGATCTCGGCCGAAATCGGCGTGTGATTGGCGACTCCGCCATCGATGACGTGGCGATTGTCGATGCGCACCGCGGGAAAGATCCCCGAAATCGCCGTGCTGGCGAGCAGCGCGGGCATTAGCGGACCGCTGGCTAGTCGTCGTTCGGTGCCGGCCAGCAGATCGGTGGCGATAATGTGGCAAGGCAGCTTTGCCTCTTCCAGCCTGCGAAATGGCAGATTGCGCTGGATGACTCGCGTAAGTCCGGTCGGTTCGACCAGATAGCCGCGCCGGGTGAACAGGCGCACGAGTCCACCGAGCGCAGGTCCCGGAAACACGTCGGCGCGCCGCAGCCCGCGCCAGATCGCTTCGAGTCGCGAAACGCATGCGGACGTAGGGTCTGCGGCGAAGTACGCGGCGTTAATCGCCCCGACCGACGATCCAACGACTATATCTGCGTGAAATCGGCGCGCGAGCAGCACTTTGAGCATGCCGACCTGGACCGCCCCCAGTGCGCTGCCACCACCGAATACGAACGCGGTTTTTCCGCCGGCCATCGAGTTTTTTATTGGGATTGTTTGATCACAATGTCCGCTCCAGCGCGCGTGCCGCGCGCGGCGAGTTCGGCGTGCGGCAACCGGCCGAGCAGGTGCATAACGACTACACCGAACGCTCCGGCCCCAAGCGCAGGCAGGAAATACTCGAAGCGGCGGGACGCGCAGATCTGGCGAACCGGCAATTCGCCTTCGTCAATCTATGGCGGCCAATCATCGGGCCGGTGCGGGACAATCCGCTGGCGGTATGCGATGCGCGCAGCGTGCAGCCTGCCGATTTCGTCGTCACCGAAATCCAGCACTTCGGCGAAGCCGATCTGAAAACCCCGCGCCATATCGGCGAGATTTATTCCGTAACCTACCGCGCCACCCACCAGTGGTTTTATGTGTCGGAAATGCAGCCGGAGGAATTTCTGCTGCTGAAGTGTTTCGACTCGCAGGCCGACGGGCGCGCGCGCTTCATGCCCCATACCGGCTTTCAGAATCCGGCTTGTCCGAGCGATTTCGTGCCCCGCGAGAGTATCGAAGCGCGAACCCTGGTCGTGTTCGACGAGCGCCTCCCGGCCGCATCGCTCTAACCCGATCGTTTGGTCGAAGGAAATACTATGCTGCAGATCTATCATGCACCCCGTACCCGGGGGTTCCGCGTCATCTGGCTGTGCGAGGAGCTCTCGCTGTCGTATTCGATCGTCCGCGTCGACATGGCGCCGGCGTATCGGTCGAGTCCCGAATGGCGGCGCATGAATCCGGTGGGCAAGGTTCCGGTCATGCGCGACGGCGACTTGGCGATGTTCGAATCGGGGGCGATGGTGCAGTACCTGCTCGACAGATACGCCAAGGGCCGCTTGCAGCCGCCCGCCGGTACACCGGAGCACGGCCTTTACCTGCAGTGGAGCTGGTTTGCGGAGGCGACTTTCGCCCGGCCGCTGGGCGAGATCGTGAATCACCGCCGCGAGTTTGCGGGCGCGGAAGTGCCCGCTGCAATCGCGGAGATGCAGGCACGCGCGCTGAGCTGCGCGCGGGCCGTGGACCACGGCCGTCCAGGACAAGTCTTACTTGCTGGGCGACGAATTCTCGGCCGCCGATATCATGATGGGCTATACCTTGCGTATCTATCACCGGCTGATGCCCGACCCGCTGCCCGAGCACACGGCCCGTTATTGGAACACGCTCATCGGGCGACCGGCTTATCAGGCGGCGGATGCCGCCGACCAGCGTACCGCTGCCTGAATCGCCGCCTGATCGCCGATTGAGGCAAGACGGTTCCCGGCCGACAGGCTGTGGCCTACCAGGGTTCGACGTTCGAGCGCATATCCAGTTCGAATGACCAGGCGCGCGGCGCCTGGTGATGCAAAAACCAATAGGCCTCCGCCAGGCCGACGAGTCGTGCCTCGCCCATGTGCTTGACCCGTTCGGAGCGTCGCGTGCGCAGGCGTTCACCGTCGATGCCACCCCACCATCCACGACGACATGAGTGACGAATCCTTTCGGCCCCAGCTCCTTTGCCATCGCCTGCGCCATGTTGCGCGGCGCCGCCTTCGCCGAGTTGACCGCCGCGAAACCGGCCCGCCCGCGCATGGGGGCAATAGGCAAGACCTGAAGTCCGCTAGACCCGGAAATGCGCTCTTTTACACACGCTCACGCGCCCGCGCCCAGTCTGTCTGCGGCGGCGAGAAAATCGGCAAGAGTGCGTCCACGCTCGGAGCCGAAGCGTTCGCCCGTAGTGGTGAGCTCCTGGACCCGATATAAACGGAACACGCGAAACGCAGACTCAAGCTCGCTCCAGCCGCCGAGTGTCCAAGTGCCGCCGATGTAACGCAAACACATCGGCCACACACGCGGGGCGATGCCAGAACCATCGCCCTGCGTGTAGTGAAAGGTAATGATCCGACGTTCGGACACGGCTTGTCTCAGCTCTCGCAGCGCGCGCTTCACCTCCGGCGACACACGGAAATCCGGCACTTGCAGTCCGAGATTCTCCAGCATCGGCTTCAATTGTGTCGGCAGGACCGCGTCAACCTTGGCGAGAACGTCGTCGGCTGCCGCGTGGAGACCTTCATCGGCGCAACTCTGTACAAGGCGTGCGCCGAATACCAGGGCCTGTATCTCCTCCGGCGTGAACATGAGGGGTGGAATCTGATAGCCGCCTCGCATGCGAAAGCCGACGCCTGCCTCCCCCTCGATGGGCACGCCCGACAGCGACAGGTCCCGGATGTCGCGATAGACCGTGCGCTTGGAGACACTCAAGCGCCCGGCAATTTGGTCGCCGGTCAGGATCTTGCCGCGCCCCAGCAGTAAAGTGAGCTGGAACAAACGGTCAGCACGTCGCATCGGCAGCTCCGAAAACACTGCTGACAATATGGTGTCAGCAGCCCTTGCTTAGAATGTCCATCGTGGATCGAACGAGACGATCTCGAAGAGATCCGACTTTGCTCTCTGCTGAAAGGAGAAACACATGTCCAGCGTGATCAATTGGTTCGATATCCCGGCGATCAACTTCGAGCGCGCCATCAAATTCTACGAATCCGTCCTCGGCACCTCTTTGATCCGGGAAAACATGCTCGGTGCTCAAATGGGGATCTTCCCGGCCAAACCCGGCGAAGCGACCGGCGCTATTTTGGCCCGCGACGGGGTTACGCCCGGCACCACCGGCCCAACAGTCTATCTGAAAGCCGGCAACGATCTGTCGGCCGCGCTCGGGCGCGTTGACGCTGCCGGCGGCAAAATTCTGTATCCCAAGACCTTCATCAAGGAGGGGTGGGGCTACTTCGCGATCATCCTGGACACCGAGGGCAATGCTGTTGGCCTGCACGCGCCGAAGTAAGCCGAACAGGCAATCCACCGTTTTGGTCAAATTGAAAGGAGTAACACCATGGTCGCAATCATCTGGCGCTGCTTGATCGCCGCCACCATGTCGCTGTTGGCCGCAGTCGGACCCGTACGAGCGCAGGATTCCGCCAACGCC
>JANMYN010000682.1:0-1564 GCA_031382195.1 Betaproteobacteria bacterium | reverse complement strand
GCAACCAGGCGCGTGGCGGATCGCGCTGGACTTGTTCCTGATCGGCATGTTCGGTGGTTTCTACATCGTGCCGTTGTATGCGCTGATCCAGACGCGTTGTGTGCCCAGCCATCGTTCCCGCGTCATTGCCGCAAACAATATCCTGAACGCGTTGTTCATGGTGGTAGCGGCCGGACTCGCGGTAGCAGCGCTGAAGGCCGGCCTGACGATCCCGCAGTTGCTGCTGCTGACCGGATTACTGAATGCGGCGGTCGCGATCTATATTTATACGATCGTGCCGGAATTCCTGCTGCGATTCCTGGGTTGGCTGCTCGTGCATTCGATCTTCCGCTTGAAGACTTCCGGCATTGAAAACATTCCAGAGGATGGGCCCGCATTGTTGGTCTGCAATCACCAGAGCCTCGCGGATGCGCTTGTAATCACGGCCAGCTGCCGGCGGCCGATCCGCTTCGTGATGTACTACAAGATCTTCAAAATTCCCGTGCTCAATCTCGTGTTCCGTTCGATGAAGGCAATTCCAATCGCGGGAGCCAAGGAAGACCCGGTGGTGATGGAGAAGGCTTTCGAGGAAGTTGCGCGCACGCTGCAGGAAGGACTGCTCGTGTGCATTTTCCCGGAAGGCGGAATTACGCGCGACGGGGAAATCGATCGCTTCCGTCCCGGCATGACGCGCATTCTGGAGCGCACGCCGGTTCCAGTCATTCCGTTGGCACTCTCGGGACTGTGGAAAAGCATTTTTGCGCGAAACAAGCAGGTGTCGATTCCGTTCGCGCGGCTGTTCCCGACTGTGCGTGTGAATGTGGGCAATCCGGTGGCGTCCGCTTCAGCCACCCCCGACGTGATGCGCGCCGCCGTGAAGGCGCTGCAGGGCGACAGAAGGTAAAGAGCGCCGCCCGGTCGCGACCAGGGGCCGGGCATAAAAAAAGCCCAGATTCCTTCGAATCGCAACTTCGTTGCGCATGGAAGAATGAACGCGTAGCGGTGTCGCAGGGGTCTTTTTTCGTGACGCAGCGCCCGATTGACACGGCTGTGTCCCACATGCAGGCTGTCGGGCATTCGATCGACACCACCTTCGCGCCGCGCGCCGGAGAAAAAAATGGCAACAGCCGACAATCCGCATGCACTGGGTTCCGATGCCGAACACGCCCGCCAGCTGCGGCGCGCGGTCATCGCCAGCACCATCGGCACGACGATCGAGTGGTACGACTTCTTCCTTTACAGCATCGTGACGGGACTGGTATTCGCCAAGCTTTACTTTCCGCAGTCGGAGCCTTTGATCGGCACCTTGCAGGCCTTCGGCATTTACGCCGTGGGCTTCATTGCCCGTCCGGTAGGCGCGGCGATCTTCGGCCACTACGGCGACCGCATCGGCCGCAAATCGACGCTCATCGCCACGCTCATGCTGATGGGCGTCGCCACCTTCCTGGTCGCGTTTGTTCCGACCTACGAGCAGATCGGCGTCTGGGGCGCCGTGCTGCTGACACTTCTCCGATTCCTGCAGGGCGTAGGCGTGGGCGGCGAATGGGGAGGCTCCGTGCTGATGTCCATGGAGTGGGCCAAGACC
>JANMYN010000678.1:0-2425 GCA_031382195.1 Betaproteobacteria bacterium | reverse complement strand
ATTGGCCTGACCTGCGCGGAAGTGACCGGGAAGATCTACAGCAGCGATAATTCGGGCCCGCCGTGCAAGACCACCGATGCTGCCCGGTTGAAACTGGGTGAGACCGACGCGGACGCCGCGTACTACGATGGCGTGGCACGCGAGCCTGATTATGTTGATCTGGCGGCCGGAAACATCGGCGGACTCAATCTCGGACCTGCCACCTATAAATGGAATGCCGCGGTTCTGATACCGTCGAATCTCACGCTTACAGGCGGCCCGAACGATGTGTGGATCTTTCAGATTGCGCAAGGCCTGAGCGTGAGTTCCGGCGTGCAGATCATCCTGCGCGGTGGCGCACTGCCACAGAATGTCTACTGGATGGTCCTGTGGGATTCAGACCTAGGAATGAATTCGCAGTTCGCGGGTATCTTTCTCGGTTCAGCAGGCGTCTTCATGAAAAGTGGCGCATCGATAAGCGGAAAACTATTGTCCATGTCGGTTCATCTCGACCAGAATACGGTCGGTCCTTAGCAGGGCCGGTATTCGAAATCAAGTCAGAGCGCGTCAGCCGGCACTACGCCAGGATTGATTCCCGCAAAAAATGGATAAGGACCCGATTCGGGTATTTTATTTTGCGGCTAGTACTGTGCTGCGTGCTGGAAAGATGGGATCGGAGACGCCGCCCGAGCCTGTCGTTGATGCCTTTGAACCCGTCCAGGTCGAGCAATAACAGGCCCACCTGTTTGTTCTGTCGGGCCGCCTGAATGATGGCCTGATGGAGGCGGTCCAGCAAGCAAGCTGCGATTGGGCAGTCCGGTTAGTTCGTCGTGATAGTCAAAGTGACGCGCCTGCACCAGCTCTTCAATGACTTGCCGCGATCGAAAAGGCACGCAGTCCGCAGCGCCCAATTGCGCGGCGCCGGCCAAGTCCGGCCCGCGGGCAGGCGTCGACATGACGTTGTGCGCATTCATGGCATCGAGTTGAGCCACGGTGTCAGCCTGAGCCATGACGGCGTGCGGAGTGCCGTTTGCGCGCGTGCTCTTCAGCTGAACCGCCTTCGGTCACGGCGGGGATATGCGCTGACTTGTGCGCGCTATCAGGCGCATCGAAAGCGTCAAACGAATAATCGAATCCTCTTTGCGCCACATTCCGCTGGCTGGCGGCGCGATGCATCAGGAGATACGCCGTCAGGTCTTCCGCATCAATTGCGCTCAGATTGCTCTTGCGTTCCGATTCGACACGAGAGTCGCTGGCAGCGGTTAACCCCGAATGCCACTGCACCAGTTCTGCCGGGATATCGGCCCCTGCGCTCATGGCATCCGCCCGCGCGTTCGCCGCCATTGCGACGACGGAGCAAGCGGCCGCCAGACCGGCTAGCGCTACCAGCAACCGCGTGAATGGTGTCGCCATGATCCTGCTCCTTTGCGTATGCGTATCGCCCCATCGCGCGCCAGATTGCGCGAAGTAGCGCAATCTGGGTAATTCTCTTGAATCCACGCCTGGAAAATTACCAGTGTGTGCTGCTGTCGCGCCATTCGACGGCGCCGAAACCGTCGTTTCCCAGGAAGGTATAGAAAAGGCCGATCGCACCCTTTTCCTGACTTCTGTCGCCCAATCCGGCGGAGAATGTATCGCGCCGAGACAACAGGTATTTGATGGCGAGCGCATGCTGGCGATAAACGCGTACCGTCACTGCCACCTCAGTCCGGATGATGTTGTCGTGCCCGGATTTATCCGCGCCCTCGACATCCTTAACGTAATACTCGCGCACGATCGCATCGAGTGAAGCCCGGTTGCCAAATATCATGCGCAACGCGATCAGGGTCTGCGGAGCAAGGCCGAAGTTATAGTCGTTCTCGGCGGTGCCGTGGACGGTTCCGACCGCGGCGTAGCCGACACCGGCAAGAGCGCTGCCTTGCAGCGCGATCGATCTGGACAGCCACCACTGCGCCGTCGTGCCGATCGACAGTGCCGTGCTGGAGATACGAAAGATTTGCGGCTCCATATAGTCATAGCTGCCGTAGAGCCCCCACACGCCCCGATAGTTTTTTCCGGCCTCGTAGTCCGTTCCGTATAGCAAACCGCGGGTCATCAGGTTTTCGAAACCGTTGGCGCTGGAGACGGTGGCCTGAAAGGCAAAGTAATCGAATGGCCGGTCATAGTTGTAGCCGGGCTTTCCCGGCAGCCCGTAGTCCAGAGAGAAATCAGCCATCGCCTCGGTATGCTGGAACTTGGTGGACAAGCCCGGATTTTTTTGTGTCGTGGTGCTCACGCCGAGCGCCAGCCGCCCGTAGTAAACCGGGTCGCCGCTCGGAAAAATCGTCTTGAATCGCTCGCCGAAGGCGATCCGGTTCAAGCCCGTAGGCGGAGAAATCGCCGCTGCGGTTACCTCGCGCCAGAACCGGGGCATGTCGGCCTTCTCCAGCACAAGATTCGACATGCG
>JANMYN010000589.1:0-5005 GCA_031382195.1 Betaproteobacteria bacterium | reverse complement strand
GGACTCGAAGTCGTGCAGGACCGCTGCGTGAAAATCGAGCACGGCCGGCTGTTCGGCGGACTCAACTGGGTCGGCGTGAACACGAAAGTGATTTCCGCCAAGCGACCACGTCGGCTGCCGTATTAAAGGCGGTAATTGGTGAATGGTGATTAGTGATTGGTAAATGCAGTTCCCGATTCGCTCTAACGCTATTTCAACCAACTCCACCGACAATTATTCAGTCGAACACCAGTCACCAATCACTAATCACCAGTCACTGATCTTATGGCAGACAGAGAATTCGGATTCGGCACCTTGTGCCTGCACGCGGGACAGATTCCTGACGCGGCCACCGGCGCGCGTGCGGTACCGATCTACCAGACCACGTCCTTCGTGTTCGACTCCGCCGAACATGCGGCGAGCCTGTTCAACCTGCAGACGTTTGGCAACGTCTATTCGCGCATATCGAATCCCACCGTCGCGGTGTTCGAGGAACGCATGGCGGCGCTCGAAGGCGGGCGCGCGGCGCTGGCGGCTTCGTCTGGCCAGGCCGCGCAGATGTGCGCACTGCTGACCATCCTGCGCGCAGGTGACGAAATCGTCTCGTCGAGCACGCTCTACGGCGGCACGTATTCGCAATTCGACGTGACCTTCCGCCAATTCGGCATTAACACGATATTCGTGAATGCCGATGATTCCGACAATTTTCGCAAAGCGATCACGCCGAAGACGCGCGTGCTCTACGCCGAAACCATGGGCAACCCGCAGATCAACGTGCTCGACATCGAAGCGGTGGCAAAGATTGCGAAAGAGGCCGGCGTGCCGCTGATCATCGACAACACCTTCGCGTCGCCTTACCTGTGTCAGCCGATCAAATTCGGCGCCGACATCGTCATTCATTCCGCGACCAAGTTCATCGGCGGCCACGGCACTACCATGGGCGGCGTCGTCATCGAGTCAGGAAAGTTTCCGTGGGACAACGGCAAGTTTCCGATGATGACCGAGCCCTCGCGCGGTTACCACGGCGTGATCTTCCACGAGACCTTCGGCGATTTTGGCTACACGATGAAATGCCGCATGGAAACCATGCGCACGCTCGGTCCCGTGCTGTCGCCGTTCAGCGCGTGGATACTGCTGCAGGGGCTGGAGACGCTGCATGTGCGCGTCGAACGCCATGTCGAGAATGCAGTTGCCGTGGCGAAATTCCTGCGGGATCACCCGCGCGTATCCTGGGTGAACTATCCGGGCCTGCCCGGCAGCAAGTACCATGCGCTCGCGCAAAAATACCTGCCGAGGGGCAGCGGCTCGATCATGACTTTTGGCATCAAGGGCGGCATGGAAGCCGGCGTGAAATTCATCGAGGGACTGCAGTTCTTCTCGCACCTGGCCAATGTCGGCGACGCCAAGACGCTGGTGATTCATCCCGCATCGACGACCCACCGTCAGCTTTCCGAGGAAGACCAGGTCAAGGCCGGCGTCGGGCCGGACATGATCCGTCTGTCGATCGGCATCGAGGATATCAACGATATTCTCTGGGACCTCGACCAGGCGCTGTCGCAGTCAACGACCTGACAGCGAATACGGCGAAACCAACTCTCACCGCAGAGGACGCGGATACCCTCGCGAAGCGTGGAGTACCCATTTAGGACGCCGAGGAAAAACGTGATGGGAGAAGGACAGTTTGAACATCTTCTGTGTGCGCAGCAGGTTCATGGGAACTCACGAACATTGCGTGACGGAAATTCCAAGACTCCTATTCAACGCTAATTCCGCGGCACTTTCATTTCCCCTCTGTCTTTCCTCCGCATCCTCCGTGGTGAGAGTTAGGCACGAATGAAAGGCGTGGTGTGGCCGCTGATCGTCACGATGACGATCCAGGCGCTGGTGTCGCTGGTGGTGTACACGCCGCCGGTACTGGCGCCGGTCGCGCAAACCGCGATCGGGTTCCCCGCGAGCGCGGTCGGGATCGTCACCGCGCTGATCTACCTGGCTGCGACGTTCACGGCGTTTAGCGCGGGCAATCTCATCAACCGCTTTGGCGCCATGCGCGCGAGCCAGCTATCGCTGGTGTTCTGCTGCGCCGGCGTGGCTTTGATGGCGAGCGCAAATGCGTGGCTCATTGTGCTGGGCGCACTCGTCATCGGCACCGGTTACGGCGTGGTCACGCCGTCGAGTTCTGCAATTCTCGCCGAGCGCACGCCAGACGGCATGCGGGCTTTCATTTTCTCGCTGAAGCAAACCGGCGTCCCGATCGGCGGCGCCTTGGCCGGTGCCTTGATTCCGCTGCTGATCGTCGGCTTCGGCTGGCAAGGTGCCGCGCTGGTTACCGGCCTGTCCTGTCTGGCGCTGGCCGTTGCCGTGCAGCCGTATCGCGCGGGGGTGGATCTTGCCCAGCACTCGCCGCGACCGGCAGCACCGGTGCATTTTCTCGAACCATTCAAACTGGTCATGTCGCATCCGCAGTTGCGCGAACTCGCACTTGCCTCGTTTTCCTACTCGGGAATGCAGATGTGCATGGGTTCGTTTCTGGTGGTTTTTCTCGTCGATCGCATGGACCTGTCCGTTGGTGCTGCCGGCGCCGCGTTGTCGATCGCGATGGTGGCCGGCGGCCTCGGGCGCATTTTCTGGGGGGTCGTTGCAGACAACTGGCTATCGCCGCGCGCAGTATTGGGCGGACTCGGGGCCATGATGGCGCTGTCGGCTTTCGCCACCGCTTCGATGGCGCCTTCGTGGCCTTACGTTGTCATGCTGTTTGTCAGCTTTATCTTCGGCGCATGCGCGATCGGCTGGAACGGCGTGTACCTGTCGGAGGTCGCCCGCCTGGCACCGCGGGGAAAGGCGGGGGCGGCCACGGGCGCATCGCTGGCGATGACTTACGCTGGCGTGGTTTTCCTGCCGACGATCTTCTGGGGGATTGTTCATGTCAGCGGCAGTTACGCGGCAGCTTTCGTGGCCGTCGGCCTGTTCACGCTCTGGCGAGGCGCCTACTTCTTCCGAAAAAATTAAGAAAGCTCTCACCGCAGAGGACGCGGATACCCTCGCGAAGCGTGGAGTACCCATTTAGGACGCAGAGGAAGAACAGGAGCAAGAATCGATTGGCGGTAAGCTGTGGGGACCGCTACAAGTGACTCAGGATTATCAGCAGAGCAATTTCGCGATCATCCAATGAAAGTCCCCTCTTTATCCTTACTTCGTTTTTCCTCTGCGTCCTCTGCGTCCTCTGCGGTGAGCGCTGATCTAGTACGCATTCAAATTAATAGAGAAAGGACTCGATCGCCCTGGCAAATTCGGCCGGCTGGTCGTGATGCATCATGTGGCCGGCATCCGCGATAGTGTCCTCGTGCAGGGATCGGTAACAGGCGCGATAGCTGTCGAGCAGTGCCTTGTCGCCTTTCATCCATTTCATCATCCATTCACCGTCGCCCCACAGCCAGAGCACCGGTACGACGATGCGCCGCCAGCAGGCCATCGCTTCCTCGATGCGGTAGAGCACCGGGTTGACCATTTTGTGCAGCGGGTCGGCACGAATGTGGATGCTGCCATCGGCCCTCTGTTCGGCCCAGTGCGGCGCGAGGAATCGCGCGCGCTCATCGCTGATGCGGGGATTGTTCTTCCTGAGACGGTCGGCCACTTCGTCGAACGTTGCGTAGGGACGCAGCGACGGCGGCTCGCGAAATTCTGTCAGCCACTTTGCGTAACGCTCCGGCGCCTTCTCCGCTTTTGTCGGCGGTAACCCGAAACCTTCGGCGAGCACGAGCTTGCCGACGCGCTCGGGTCGGATGCCGGCATAGAGATTTGCGATGTTGCCGCCCATGCTGTGGCCGACGATATGCGCCGGCGCCTCCGGCTGAAAATGCTCCAGCAGCGCATCGAGGTCGGCGATGTAGTCCGGGAACCAGTAGCCCTCGCCTGTCCATTCCGACAGACCGAAGCCGCGCCAGTCCGGCGCGATGACATGCCAGTCGTGCCTGAACTCGTCGACGACGAACTGGAACGACGCCGATACGTCCATCCAGCCGTGCAGCAGAAAAATCTTCGGTGCCGACTCCTTGCCCCAGGTGCGCACGTGGTAGCGCAAGCCGCGGATGGGTAAATAAATGGAGGCGCTGGTTTTCATGAAAAGCCGTGAAGGTCGTGAATATCGTGAATGCCGTGAATATCGTAACTGAGATTAATGCAACGGCCGCAGTGAACTGGCTTAAAGGTGCAGAGAAGGCGAAGTCTTATCTACGGCATTCACGATATTCACGCATTCACGACATTCACGGCCCTACTACTCTTGGCCCGTCATTGGTTCGGGCTCTTCGTGGCGGCGGATGCTCAGGTAGGAAAGCAGCGCCAACGCGATGCCGATGAGCAGCATGCCGAGTAGTTCGGAGCCTCCAGGTTTTTCGCCTAGTTGTATCCACGATGAAAAAATCGCGATTACGGGGATGCCGAGCGACGACAGGCTGGTGGTGCCGGCGGGAAGCCGGTGCAACACATACAACCATGCCAGCCACCCGACGCCGGTGGCCATCACGCCGTTGAACAGGGTGACGACGATGAACGTGTTCGACCAGACGATTGGCTGGCGATCGAACAACGCCTGGGCAATCAGGATCGGGATCAGGCCGACGATCATCTGCCAGAACGTGAACGACAAGGGTTCGACTTTTGCCCGATTGTGCAGGCGCTTCGCATAGACCACGCCGATCGCCCAGCACATGCCCGCCACGACGGCCAGCGTCTTGCTGAACAGCGAGGTATGCATCTGCCACGGCTCGAGTACGAACAACAGGCCGATTATCGCCAATACGACCGAAACCCACTGCAGACCATGGATGCGTTCATGCAGCAGGGGCCAGGCGAATACCAGAACCCAGAACGGCATCGTGAACACCAGCACCGAGGTTTTGCCGGGCCCGCCTTCAGATAATGCCCAGGTATTGAGGAGTAGAAACGCGCCGGTCTGAATCAGGCCGATCATCAGGAGGGCCTGCCAGTGCTGCGGCTTAAGCGGCCTGCCCGTCCACAACAGGCCGAT
>JANMYN010000656.1:0-3797 GCA_031382195.1 Betaproteobacteria bacterium | reverse complement strand
GCGCTCGCCGCCTGCCTGTTGCACGAGCCGCAGTTGCTGCTGCTCGACGAGCCCACCGCCGGTGTCGATCCGAAGGCGCGTCGCGATTTCTGGGAACAGATCCATGCGCTCGCCGCCGGCGGCATCTCGGTGCTGGTGTCCACGCATTACATGGACGAGGCCGAGCGCTGTCACCGCCTTGCCTACATCGCCTACGGCAGGCTGCTGTCCTCCGGCACGGTCGACGAAGTGATTTCCCAGCAGCGGGTGGTGACATGGATGGTGTCGGGCCAGGATCTGCATTTGCTCGAGAAGCTTCTGCGCGGACTGCCCGGCGTCGGGCACGTTGCGCCGTTCGGTTCGACGCTTCATGTTACCGGCCTCGATGCGACGGTGCTGGACGCCTCGATCGCGCCGTTCAAGGCCGACCCGCGTTATCGCTGGCAGCAGACCAGCGCGACCCTGGAAGACGTATTCATTCACCTCATGGACAACGTTGCGGATAACTTCCAATGAAACTCAACCGCTTCTCCTGGTCGCGCTGGACCGGCATCGTCATCAAGGAATTCATCCAGCTCATGCGCGACCGGCTGACCTTCGGCATGATCGTCGGCATTCCGGTGATCCAGTTGCTGCTGTTCGGATTCGCCATCAATTCCGATCCCAAGTCCCTGCCCACCGCGGTGCTGTCACAGGACAACAGCCAGTACGCCCGCACGATTGTGGCCGCGTTGCAGAACAGCGGTTACTTCAAGCTGGTACGGCAAGTGTCGACGGAAGCGGAGGTCGAGGACCTGCTGGCACATGGCGACGTGCAGTTCGTCGTTACCATCCCGGCGGGCTTCGAGCGTGAACTGATGCGCGGCGGGCGTCCGACGCTGCTGATCGAGGCCGATGCCACTGATCCGTCGGCGACCGGCAACGCGATCGCGGCGCTTGGGTCATCGATCGAAACCGCGCTGGTGCACGACCTGAAGGGCGTGCTGAGTGACCAGGCACCGTCATTGCCGGCCGTGGATGTACGCATCCATCGCCGCTACAACCCGGAAGGCGTCACTGCCTACAATATCGTGCCCGGATTGCTCGGCGTGATCCTGACGATGACCATGGTGCTGATGACCGGGCTGGCGATGACGCGCGAGCGCGAGCGCGGCACCTTCGAGAACCTGCTTGCGACGCCGGCGCTGCCGATCGAGGTGATGACCGGAAAAATCGTGCCCTACATTCTCATCGGCCTGATTCAGGTCACGCTGGTGCTGCTGGCGGCGCGCTATATATTCTCGGTACCGATGCAGGGCAATATCCTGTTGCTGTACGCCGTGGTGCTGATTTTCATCGCGGCGAACCTGACCCTTGGCATTACGTTCAGCTCGCTTGCCAGGAATCAGTTGCAGGCCATGCAGATGACTTTCTTTTTCTTCCTGCCCTCGATGCTGCTGTCGGGATTCATGTTCCCGTTCCGCGGCATGCCGGAGTGGGCGCAGGTAATCGGTAATGTATTGCCGCTGACGCATTTTCTGTCGCTGGTGCGAGGGCTGATGCTCAAGGGAAACGGGATCTACGACCTGTGGCCGCAACTCTGGCCCATTCTGTTGTTCATGGCGGTGGTGCTGGGGGCGGGACTGAAGGCGTACAGAAGGACACTGGACTAAAAAAAGGCCGGTCCCTGGACGGGGGCCGGCCAAAGCGGCAGGGCTCTTCGAACCCCGCCCGCACAGACGGTGAAGTGCGCTACATGCGGCTTGCAGATTCCACGAGCACGCCGATGCGGCGTTGGATGATTTGGTCGCGATCCGTGGCGCTGTTGCGCAGCGCATTGAGGAGCGTCGTATCGTCCGTAATGGCCGGTCTGAATCGAGCCGGTGCGGGTGGCGCTCCGAGGTTTCGGGTCTGGGCGATGGCAAAAGCCGTAAACAAAGTCCGGGTAGTCATCCTCGTTGCCTCCTGAGTGTTGCGGTTGATCGGTAAGCGCGGCGCCATGATGCTTAGCAGGACGAGATCATGGAAGCGCTGCGAAAGGGGTTGCTACCCCGGCGCCTGCCGGTATCATCTGATTAGACTTTCAGGCGTTTCCGGGGAGGGCCCATGTCGCAGGCAGTCGCGGTAGTGGAGGCGTTGAAACGCGCGCTCAAGGCAAAGAAGCAGACCTATGCGCACGTGGCGCGCGAACTGAAGATGAGCGAAGCAAGCGTCAAGCGCATGTTTTCGTCCCATCACTTCACGCTGGAGCGTTTCGAGCAGGTTTGCCAGATCGCGGGGCTTGGCCTGACCGAACTGGCGCGCGAGGTGGACAGCGAAAAGAACTACATCTCGCACCTGACGCTCGAGCAGGAGCGCGAGGTCGTCGGCAATTCCAAGCTATTCCTGGTTGCGGTTTGCGCACTCAATCACATGAGTCTGGAACAGATTCTCGCAACTTACGACGTTCCGAAATCGGAGTGCATCCAGCTCCTGCTCAAGCTGGACAAGATCAAATTCCTGGAACTGCTGCCCCACAATCGCATCAAGCTCAAGGTGTCGCCAAACTTTGCCTGGCTGCCGAACGGGCCCATCCTGCAATACTTCAAGAAGCAGGCCCAGCACGAATACTTCCGTTCCCGCTTCGACGGCCCCAACGAGATAATCATGGTCATCAATGCCATGCTTTCACCGGCATCGAGCGCGCAAGTCGTTGCCAAGCTGCGCAAGCTGGCGAGCGAGTTCTCGGAACTGCACAACGACGACAAGCAACTGCTGATCGGAGACCGCCGCCCGGCCAGCGTGATTCTTGCGTTGCGACCCTGGGAACTGGATGACTTCAACAAGCTGCGTCGCAAACGCAAGACGCGGGCTGCCGCGTGACCCTGGCTTCGCGGGCGTGCTAGCATCGCCGAGTCGCAAAGCGTTGCAAGCAACGCGTTGCTAGGGACGAGGAGCGAGGGGGGAGGGACGAGTGAAGTGCTTTGGAGCCTTTGCTTACCCCTCGACCCTCGCCCCTCATCCCTTATGGCCCAAGGCCGGTATCCCCTTGCGGGGCGCCCCTACCGAGTGAAACGAGGAATAAAAACATGAGCACAGTCAAACTGCAAAACTACATGGCCGGCGAATGGATCGCCGGCGCCACGATATCGAAGGATGTCAATCCGTCCGACACCGGTGATGTCATCGCCGAGTACGCGCAAGCCGACAAGGCCCAGACCGAGCGCGCGGTGGAAGCGGCGCGCGCTGCCTTTCCGGCGTGGGCAACGTTCGGCGTGCAGGCGCGCGCCGACCTGCTCGACAAGGTCGGCAACGAGATCATCGCGCGCAAGGACGAACTCGGCAAATTGCTCTCGCGCGAAGAGGGCAAGACGTTGCCCGAAGGCATCGGCGAAGTGGCCAGGGCAGGCAATGTCTTCAAATTTTTCGCCGGCGAGGTGCTGCGCCGTTCCGGCGAACTGATTCCATCGGTACGTCCTGGCATCGATGTCGAACTCACACGCGAGCCCGTGGGCGTGGTCGGCATCATCGCGCCGTGGAATTTCCCGGCGGCAATCCCGGCCTGGAAGATTGCGCCCGCGCTGGCCTACGGCAATTGCGTGGTATTCAAGCCGGCCGACCTCGTGCCCGGCATGGCGCATGCGATCGCCAAGATTCTCGTCGACGCCGGCGTGCCGAAAGGTGTTTTCAATTTCGTCATGGGCCGCGGCAGCGTGGTCGGCGAGGTGCTCGTCAACGATAAGCGCGTCGACGCGATTACCTTCACCGGCTCGGTCGAAACCGGCAGGCAGATCGCCGCCAAAGCCATCGCACGCATGGCCAAATTCCAGCTCGAGATGGGTGGAAAGAATCCGCTGGTG
>JANMYN010000650.1:0-8797 GCA_031382195.1 Betaproteobacteria bacterium | reverse complement strand
CGTGCAGCAGATCCTGGAAATGGCCGAAGCCATGGATGCGGAGTACGTGGAGCTGGCCAACACCCAGTACTACGGCTGGGCCTACGTCAACCGGGATCAACTGCTGCCCACCCGCGACCAACTCAAGCGTGCCGAGGAAGTCACCAACAAGTTCCGCGAACGGGTTGGCAACAAGATGCGGATTTTCTTCGTGGTCCCGGATTATTACGAAGAACGGCCAAAAGCCTGCATGAACGGCTGGGGCGCCCTGTTTCTCACGATAACGGCTGATGGTCTCGCGCTTCCCTGCCATGAGGCGCGCATGCTCCCGGGGCTGACTTTTCCGAACGTCCGTGAGCACGACCTCGGCTGGATCTGGTACGACTCCCCCGCGTTCAACGCTTACCGCGGCGATTCGTGGATGAAGGAGCCGTGCCGTTCCTGTCCGGAAAAAGTAAAAGACTTCGGCGGCTGCCGCTGTCAGGCCTATATGCTGACCGGCGATGCAACCAACACGGATCCCGTATGCGGATTGTCGCCTTTGCATCACCTGGTCACCGACGTCGTCGACAAGGCCCAAACGCCGGCACCGCAAATCCCGAAAATCGAGGTCAAGCCGATCTTGTTCCGCGACGACAAGAATTCGCGTGCCTTGAGCAAGGAACCGGTCTAGTCCACACTCTCGCGCCATGAACCCGGCGCCCGCTACCCTGCTGGCTGTGAATGCCAGCGGACTCGTCAAGCGTTACGGCGACGTACTCGCTGTCGACGGCCTCGATCTCCAAATCCCGGCGGGGCAGTTCTTTGGACTGCTTGGACCGAACGGCTCCGGCAAGACTTCCACCATTCACATGCTGGCCACGCTGATTCGCCCAAGCGGCGGCAGCGCGAGTGTATTCGGACACGATGTAGTACGCGATGCGGTCAAGACGCGCGCGTCGATCGGCCTCGTGTTCCAGGAATCCGCCCTCGACCGGACGTTGTCCATCGCGGAAAACCTGCGCTTCGCCGGCCTGCTCTACAACCTGCCGCCCAGGATAATCGAGGAACGCTCCGCGGAACTCCTCGACCTGTTCGGTCTTGCCGACAAGCGTAACCGGCCGGTCGGATCGCTCTCGGGAGGCATGCGCCGAGCCCTCGATATCGTTCGCGGCGTCATCCACCATCCGAAAATTCTTTTCCTCGACGAGCCGACCATCGGACTCGATCTGCCGAACCGCCGCAAGATCTGGCGCTTTATCGAAAATCTGCGTGCAAAAACCGGAATGACCGTCCTGCTGACCACGCATTATCTGGAGGAAGCGGACGGCTGCGACCGGGTTGCCTTCATCAAGAGCGGCAAACTCGTGAAAAGCGGTTCTCCGGCTGAAATGATTGCGAGCCTCGGGCGATATATTGTCGAAATCGAAAGCCCCGACGTCGAAACGCTCGCACAACGGCTCGCGCCGGCACTCGGGTCCAGCCTGCTCGATGGCGACGTTGCCCATTTCCGTTATGCCGACGAAGATGTCGTCCGGCTCGCCGGCCTGCAAGCGGATCCCGCCATCCAGGTCCGCGCGCTGCGCTGGCGGCAACCGAATCTTAACGACGTATTTCTGTGGGTCGCGGAAGGGAAGGCCTGATGGCGTATTGGCGGCCGGTCTATGCAGTACTGGAGCGCGAAGTGGTCCGCATGTTCCGCCAGCGCACGCGGCTTGTATCCGCAATGGTGCGCCCGATGATCTGGCTGTTCGTGATCGGTGCCGGGTTCGGCGCGGTCCTGCAGCAGGCCGGCGGTGTCAGTTACCAGCAATTTCTGGTGCCGGGCGTGCTGGGCATGACCATGTTGTTTGGCGCCATGCTTGCGGCGCTGACGATGGTGTACGACAAGGAATCCGGGGTGATGCGCATGCTGATCGTGGCACCCTTCCCGCATTACTGGATCGTTGTCGCCAAGATGCTCTCGGCGACGCTTGCCGCCGTCCTGCAGGCCGTCTTACTGCTGATTTTGCTCGCCGTCCTCGGGTATCTGGATTCGCAAATGCGCTTCGGCCTGCTTGCTCTGGCATTGCTGGCAACGTCGGCGGCTTGTGCCGGCATCGGCATGCTGGTGGCCGCGTTTACGCGTACGCTGGACAATTTTGCAGCGATCATGAATTTCGTGATCTTCCCGGTATTTTTCCTTTCCGGGTCCCTGTATCCGGTCAGCCACCTGCCCGTTGCGCTGAAGACCGTAGCATTGCTCAATCCCTACACCTACGCAGTGGACCTGCTCAAGCACGCCGTCCTCGGCGTGCTTCCTTCGGGTATGGGCGCGGATTTCGCGACGTCGACCGACATCATGGTGCTGGCTGGATTCACTACCGCCGCGCTGTTGATTGCGAGCTGGCGCTTCTCCCGCGAAAGCGCCTATGAACCGATGATCCGCATTCTTACCGGAAAACGCGACGGCTGAAGCAGGAGGCCCCGCTGGCGCGCGTTGCCGCCGAGGGTCAGTGGTGATGTCCTTCCGGACCGTGCACGTGACCGTGATGGAGTTCTTCGCGCGTTGCGGCACGCACTTGGGTTACGGTGCCCGAAAACATCAGTGTTTGTCCGGCCAGCGGATGGTTACCATCAACGACGACTTTGTCATCCGCGATTTCCTTCACTGTGTAAAGGGTGTAATCGTCGGACCCCTCAATCGCACCTTCGAATTGCATGCCGACCGAAATATTTTCCGGAAACAGGCTTTTGGGCTCGGAGCGTACCATGTCCGCCTCGTATTCCCCGAAGGCGTCGTCCGGTTCGAGCGTCACCTTGCATTTGTCGCCGACAGCCTTGCCCTGTAGGGCAGTTTCCACAAGCGGAAAGATGCCGTCATAGCCGCCATGCAGATAGGTGATGGGTGCCTTGGTTTGTTCGATCACCTTGCCGCTGCTATCCGACAATTCATAGTTCAGAGATACAACCGTATCCTTGCCGATCTGCCTGCTCACTTCAACTCCTTGACTAGATTTAAGACAGCGGACGCATGTCCGCGCGCACTGACTCCGTGAAGGATATGACGCAGCGCGCCGTTCCGGTCGATGACGAAAGTCGATCGCACAATGCAGCGCTTCGTAACCTTGCCATCCACCTCCTTGTTCTGCAGAACGCCGTAGCGCTCGCAGACCTCGCCTTCCGCATCCGCCAGGAGCTGCACCGCGAGGCCATGTTTGTCACGGAAAGCTCCGTGGCTCATACAATCGTCCATGCTCACGCCCAGCACTACAGTGTCGAAATTCAGAAATTCATCCTGCAGATCGCTGAAATCAATAGCTTCCAGCGTGCAGCCCGGCGTGTCATCCTTCGGATAAAAATACAGCACTACATTATTGACGCCGCGATAACCATGCAAACTCACTACATTCATATCGCAATCAGGCAAGTCGAAGGTGGGTGCAGATTGACCTACTTTCAGCATGAACAACTCCGGTCACAATCAGAGTGGATTCTAACCGATTTCAAAAGCAACATAACCGCGCCCGCTCGCACCCTCACGCAGATAAGATTGCGGGCATGAACAATCGAATTCTCGGTGGCTTGTCCGCCGCGTCGTTTCTGCGGCGGCACTGGCAGAAACAACCGCTGCTGATACGCGGCGCCATACCCGGGTTTAACGGGATTCTCGATTTCGACGACATGATCGAACTGGCCGGCCGCGATCACTGCGAGTCGCGGCTGGTCATGCGCAATGCCGATCATTGGGCGGTCGAACACGGTCCATTCGATCGCAAGAGATTTTCGCGCCTGCCGGCCCGCAACTGGACGCTGCTGCTGCAGGGCCTCGATCAGTTTCTTCCGGCAGCCCGACAACTGTTGTCCCATTTCGACTTCATTCCATATAGCCGCCTCGACGATCTAATGGTGAGTTACGCCCCTGCAGGCGGTGGAGTCGGGGCACATTTCGATTCCTACGACGTGTTCCTGCTTCAAGGTTCGGGCCGGCGCCAATGGCGGGTGGGCCGCCCTCACGATCTCGCCCTGGTGGAAAATGCACCGCTGAAAATCCTCAAACGCTTTGCGCCCGATGGACAATGCCTGCTGTCCGCGGGCGACATGCTGTATCTGCCACCGGAGTATGCCCACGACGGCGTGGCCGTGGATGTCTGCCACACGTACTCGATAGGTTTCCGCGCCCCTTCGCACCGCGAACTCATTTCCCAGTTCCTGGTTTTCCTGGAAGAGAGGCTGGACGACGGCGCTCGTTACACCGACCCGGATTTATCCGTGCCGAAGTATCCGGCGCAACTCGGCGCGGGCATGATCGAAAAAGTCGAATCCATACTGGGCGCAATAAACTGGACGCGACGTGACGTAGCCGACTTTCTTGGTAGCTATCTGAGCGAGCCCAAACCGCGCGTCGTGTTCGCCCGGCCGCGCAAAGCGCTTTCGGAAATGGCCTTTTCGAGTGCCTCGCGCCGTAATGGTGTGGAACTGGCCCTTGCGTCCGTGATGCTATACGGGAAGGGAAATCTCTTCATCAACGGCGAGAATTGCAAGATGGACAAGGTTCTGGCAAAGCCGATGCGCTTGCTTGCCAATGCGCGCCGGTTGCCGGGACACCGGATTCCATCAAAAGGCCCCGCGACCGACATGCTTTACCGCTGGTATCGCGCCGGTTATATTTGCTTGTCCAAATCAGGCTCAGCCGGCTGACATCGATGGCAAACGAACCCAACCCGCGGCACTCGCCGATCTTCGGCAAAACCGAATACGAAGCGGCAATCGACACGATTCTGCAGAAGGCTTCAAGCACTATCCGCATATTCGATTACACGCTGGGAAACGATTACAACTCTTCGCGCCGCGTCGAATTGCTGACGCAATTTCTGCTAGCCAGTCGGCGCAACAGCCTGCAGATCGTAGTTCACGATACCCAGCCCATGGATCGCAACTGTCCGCGGATATTGAACCTGCTGCGCACTTACGGACACTCGATCGGCATTCACGAGACCCATGCAACGGCCAAGTCGGTCTACGATCCGTTCGTCGTCGTCGATGACTGCTGTTTCGTGCACCGCTTCCACTTCGACGAATTGCGAGGGCTGCTCGCTCAGGATGATCCCATCGGCACACATCCGTTTATCGAACGATTCACCGAAATCTGGGAAGCATCTTCGCCGGCGGTATCCGCGACGACCCTCGGGCTTTGACGACGCGCGACACGCCGGGAGCACCGAACCAGAAACCCAGCGGTAATAATCTGGCACAAGAGAAGTTAAGTCCGGAACTGGCAATAACAAAACCGGTCGAATACCGGTTTTGTTATTGCCTGGGCGGTTACTGCGGTCAGTCGATTTGCCGCCAGGCCAGCCCCTCGGCCTGATCGGCGACCGCAATCCATTCCGGCTCGCAATTCATCACCGTAGCAAGGCCGGCGCGCGCCAGATCAGGACGATTGTTCTCCCGGCTAAGATGCGCCGCGACCAGATGCTTGAGCTTGCTGTTGTCCAGATGACTGAGAAGCTCGGCGGCGGCGCCGTTGTCGAGATGGCCGAACCGACCTGCGATGCGCTCGCGCAATTTCTGCGGATAGCCGCTCATGCGCAGCATTTCGAGATCGTGATTGCATTCCAGAACCAGGGCGTCGCAACCACTCAGCACGGACTCGATATGCCGCGTGGAACAACCAACATCCGTGAGCACGCCCAGCCGGCGCGCGCCATCTCCAAATACATACTGGGCAGGTTCGCGCGCATCGTGGGGCACCGGAAAGGGTTGTACATGCAAGTCACCGACGCTGAATGCCTCATAGTTCCGAACCATCGTTATCTTTGCGACGTCCGTGAACAGAGCTTCCAACCCGGCGAGGGTTCCCGGGGTGAGCCATATGGGAATATCGTAGCGGCGAGCAAGCCGGGCTACGCCGCCGATGTGATCATCGTGCTCATGGGTCACGATGATGGCGCAGAGATCTTCGGGAACGAGCCCGAGGCGGGCGAGACGGTTCACGGTAGCGGCGAGGCCAAAACCGCAGTCGAGCAGCAACCGAGTGGCGCCGGCCTCGACCACGAGCGCATTGCCCTGGCTGCCACTGCCGAGAGAGGCAAACCGCATTCAGGATCCCGGCGTGGTCGGCATCGGATCGAGCGCTATTTCAGTTCCCGTTGCAGCAGGGCAAGAATGCGCCCGGCCGTAGGCGAGTTCGACTTCGTACCCTGGGCATCAAGCACCTTGACCTCGCTGCCTTGCGTCGCGCCGGCCACGCTGATCCGATACTGCCCGTCATTTTTTGTTCCGTTGTCGCTGCGCCAGAAAGCCATCTTGGACCAGAAACCTTCCGATTTCCCTTTTTCCGCAGCATCGACATCGACATAGCGCACGTAATACAGCCCCTTGGACCGGTCACGATCCTCGACCGTAAAGCCAACGCGGTCCAGGGCGAGACCCACGCGCCGCCAGGCGCGATCAAAGCTGTCCACGAGCAGCAGAGCTTCCGGAAGCTCGCCCTTTTTTGAGATCGTTGCCTTCGGTTGTTCCGGCGCTTTCAGCTGCGCCCTGATCTGCTCGTCCCGCGCACCCAGGCGTATCGCCAGGCGCGAGAGCATTTCCGCCTCGAGATCCGGATCGACGGGCCGGGCCTGCCAGACAACTTTCTCAGTGTAACGGTCCTTGGAAGTATTGATTTGCGCCACGCCGCGGTGGCTAATGTAAATTTCCGTTGCGCCGGCATTCTGGCTGCGTTCCAGCCGCGTGCGGAACTTGTCGCGCTCGGGATAAGAATAGGCACTGTCCAGAACCTTGCCGATCAACTTGCGTATTACGCTGTCCGGAATCTTGGCACGGTTCTCCGCCCAGTCGGTCTCCATGATTCCGGTCTGTTGCGACTCGGTGTCGATCAGGAAACCTGCGTCCTGCCAGAATTCCCTGATCACCGGCCACAATGCTTCCGGCTCGGCATCCACCACCAGCCAGCGTTGGGTGCCGGCGCGCTCGACGCGGACCTTTTCCTGCGACGGTAGCACCGGTGCGGGGCCGGCCGCTGTGCGGGTGCCCTGCCCTTCGGCATATTCCGAGGCCGTTGCAGATCCCGCGCCCGAATCCGGAATGTTGTAGCGATCGCTGGTGGGCGGAGTCGACAGGTCTGCCGGAACATCGAGGGGCTTGACGTTACCCGCCGATTTGTAATCGATTTTCTTGCCTTCGATCAAACTGCCCGAGCAGCCGGCAAGAACGAACACCGCCGTCATGGCGGCGGCGAGAAACTGCGATGATTTCATGCGTGGGGATCTTTCAAGTCAGGGCTAGGACCACGGGGGCCGCAGCGGGTTCACTTTGCCATCGCGGATGTTGCAGCGGTTGCCGCGATGTCGGCCTGCTCCATCGCCCCACGCAGCAAATCGTGGAAGGAAGACGAAAGCGACGTAAGCGGCAGCCGAATGCCGCCTTCAATCAAGCCCATCTGCTGCAGCACCCACTTTACCGGGATCGGGTTGGCTTCGACGAACAGGTGGCGATGCAGTCCGAGCAGCTTGTTGTTGTGTGATCTAGCCTTGGGGAAATCGCCGGCGAAAACCGCGGCACACATTTCCTGCATCAACCGCGGCGCGACGTTGGCGGTCACCGAAATCACGCCGTGAGCGCCGAGCATCAGCAGCGCCAACCCGGTGCCGTCGTCACCGCTGTAAACGGCAAAATTTTTCGGCGCCCGGCGCAGTAATTCCGCGCCGCGCTCCATGCTGCCGGTCGCGTCCTTCAATCCGATAATGTTGGGGACTTGCGCAAGCCGCAACGCCGTATCGTTCTGCATGTCCGCGACTGTGCGGCCCGGCACGTTGTACAGGATCTGCGGCAAGTCCACTGCTTCTGCAATCGCACGAAAATGCCGATACAAGCCCTCCTGAGTGGGCTTGTTGTAATACGGTACGACTGACAGGCTCATGTCCGCGCCGGCCTGTTTGGCGTAAGCGGACAACTCAATCGCCTCGCGGGTGGAATTTGCGCCCGTGCCGGCGATAATGGGCACGCGCCCGGACGCATGCTCAACCGCGGCGCGGATCAACGCACAGTGCTCTTCGAAATCCACCGTCGGCGACTCACCGGTGGTACCGACAATGACGATGCCCTTGGTGGCTTCGCGGATATGGAAGTCGATCAGGGACCGCAGCCGTGGCAGATCGAGGCTGCCGTCCTCGAACATGGGTGTGACGATGGCGACGAGGCTGCCCTTGAGCATGGCGGCTTTCCTCAACAAGAAAGGGCGGATTTTAACCGATTCCATCCGCCGCCGGAGCGTCACACTGCGCGCGACAGGCCGCATGCACAGATGCGCTGAATTCTCGCCGGCCTTGGTGTCGCGACCTCGAGATCCTCGTAAGCGATTACATGCAAGCGCGGATGGACAACGTCAAGCAGTTCACCCGGCCGCAGCAAAAAATCCGGATTGGACGGTTTGCCGAAGCGGTCGTTGCCCGCAGCGAAGGTCTCGTAGACGAGCAATCCGGTCGGCGAAAGCGCATCGAGAATGCAGGGAAACAGTGGGCGGTGCAGATAGTTGGTCACGATCACGCCATCGAAGCGCCGCCCGGTCAGCGGCCACGGCGCGTTTTCCAGGTCGGATAACTGGACTGCGATGCCGGCGATTCCAGCCAGCGCCGCCAATGCGTGGCGGTCGCGGTCGACGGCACAAACCCGCAATCCCAGCGAAGCCAGATACCGGCTATGACGACCACCGCCGCAGGCGAGATCCAAAACCTCTCCCACCGGTACGATACTGCTCGCCCAGCGAACGACCCACTCCGAAGGCTGATCGAGGCCGTGGCCGCGGGTCTGATTGTGGATCGATGTGGGAATGATTGAATTGATGCGTAGCGTG
>JANMYN010000556.1:0-1812 GCA_031382195.1 Betaproteobacteria bacterium | reverse complement strand
GGCTCTCTCTACGTTGAGAGCGGCACCGAGAAAACGGACAACACGTACGCGATCGCATCTGCGCCGGACCAGAATGGATTCTTCGCGATGGTTTTGAAGATCGTCAAAGACTACGGCGGCAAGGACTGCGCGGATTCGGATGAAGACAACACCGGCCAGGAGAATACGGTCTACATTTTGTTCCATTCTTCCATGGCGATACACGCCGTGTGCCGGAACGCGAATCTCGATGCCTGCTATGGTCCGCTGCATAGAGTAAAGGAAGAATGAATTTCGCCTGCTGTGGGCGTCCGGCCTGGAATGACTGATCGCCGCCGGCCAATGTCAAAGACCGAAATCCAGGCATTCGAATCGATCGCCGACGCCGAATGGGCGGCCGCAACAATGGCCGCATCCGAGCCCTGGGTCACACTCGGAACCGGCTACGAGCGCAGCCTCAGACTGCTGAGCAGCGATGCGCGCGAGCGTTATCTGGCAAAAGTGTCGGGCGAGCCGGCGGGCTTTCTCGTTATCAGCATGCAAGGGGCGTTCGTCGGTTACATTCAACTTGTCGGTGTTGCGCCGACGTCCCGCGGACAGGGAGTCGGCAGATCGCTGATAGAATTCGCCGAGCAAAGGATTTTTCGCGAAACGCCAAATGTGTTTATATGCGTATCGGATTTCAACAAGGAGGCGCAAGGCTTTTATGCGAAGTTGGGTTACCGGCAGATCGGCGAATTGAAAGATTTCATCATAACCGGCCATTCGGAAATCCTGTTGCGCAAAACCATCGGCCCGATCCGGCCAAAGACATGAATCAGTCGTTCCGAACGGCGCGGGGTCTATCGTGAAACGCAATCATCGGCGCGCGACAATGAATTCCAGTAACTCACGGGGCCTCGTGTTGATCGTGTTATCGATCGTGGTTGTGGCCGGTTGCAGTGGCAGGCAGATTTACCACTCGGCGGCCGGCTGGCGGCAGAATGAATGCCAGAAGATTCTCGAAGACGGCGAGCGGGCCAGGTGCATGCAGCAAGCCAACAAAGATTACGATACCTACCGCAAGGAAAGGAATTCCTCTGCCGAAGAGCGGTGATGCCGGGCGCCGGATCAATTCAGGAATTATGAAATCTGGTCGGATTCGCGGGCTATCGAAATCAGTTCCTGAGTCTGCGCAAATCGCGCCGGCAGGACCGGACGCTCCGAGAGATTCCAGGCCACGTGAAATTGCCGTGCTTGCCACGGGAGTTGACCTTGACATATCGTGTGCGGCACCGGAACTCGGGAGGGAGCGTCCGATCGTCTCATCGCGCAATGTCGAACATCGCAAGGCCGCCAGCCGTGCCGGACTCAACTATGTCACTGATGGCGTAGCCGGCATCACCCGGCGGCGCGCGGGCAAGGGTTGGACTTTCCTGGCGCCCGATGGCGTCCGCATCAGCATTCCCGACGAGCGCCGCCGCATCAATTCTCTGGCCATTCCTCCCGCCTGGACCGACGTCTGGATCTGCCCCGATCCGAAGGGCCATATCCAGGCAACGGCGCGGGACGCCCGCGGCAGAAAGCAGTACCGCTATCACGCGCGTTATCGCGATGCGCGCGACCAGTCGAAGTTCCGTCATATGCTCGAGTTGAGCGAAATGCTGCCCGCTATTCGCGAACAGGCCGAACGCGATTTGCGCGCACCGGAACTCAGCCGGCGTCAGATCCTTGCCGCCGTCGTGCAGTTGCTCGACAAAACGCTGATCCGGGTCGGTAACGACGAATACGCGCGCGAGAACCGCTCCTACGGCCTGACTACCCTGCGCATGCAGCACGTGCAGGTCAATGGAC
>JANMYN010000547.1:0-6383 GCA_031382195.1 Betaproteobacteria bacterium | reverse complement strand
GCCGGTTGCGAATTGTCCTCGAGCAGGTTGAGGATCTTCATCGCGGCCGATACCACGGTGTTGAACTGTTTGCGCTCGTAGTCGAAATTCGCCTGCTGCAACAGCAAGTGCAACTCGCGCCGCGCACTTTTCTGTGCCGCGTCCGTCTTGCCCGCAGCGCTGGAAATCGTCTCGCGATGGTCGTGCGCGAATTTCCAAAGCTGGCGCAAAAAACGGTAAGCTCCTTTGACGCCGTCGTCGTTCCAGGCCAGCGTATCTTCGGGCGGACTCGCGAACATCATGAACAAGCGCGCGGTATCCGCGCCGTACTGGTCGATCAGCGCCTGCGGATCGACGCCGTTGTTCTTCGATTTCGACATGGTGCGGATGCCGCCGGAATCCACCGGCTTGCCGTCAGACTTCAGTGTCGCGCCCGTGCGCTTTCCCTGGTCGTCGAAATCGAGTTCGACGTCGGCTGGATTAAAATACTGGACGCGCGCACCGTCGGACTTGCGCGAGAAAATCTCGTTCAGCACCATGCCCTGCGTCAGCAGGCGCGTGAAGGGCTCGGCGAGTTTCACCATGCCGAAGTCGCGCATGACCTTGGTCCAGAACCGCGAATAAAGCAGGTGCAGGATGGCATGCTCGATGCCGCCGATGTACTGGTCCACCGGCAACCAGTAATTCACCCGCTCGTCAGCCATTTTTTTATCCTGGTCGACGCAGGCATAGCGCAGGAAATACCAGGACGAATCCACGAACGTGTCCATGGTATCGGTCTCGCGCTGCGCCGGTTTGCCGCACTTCGGGCAACTGGTGTTGACGAAGTCGGCACGCTTGTTCAGCGGATTGCCGCTGCCGTCCGGCACGCAGTCCTCGGGTAATACGACCGGCAACTGGTCCTCCGGCACGGGCACGTCGCCGCAGCCTGCGCAATGCACGATCGGGATCGGGCAGCCCCAGTAGCGCTGGCGCGAAACGCCCCAGTCGCGCAAGCGCCAGGTGACCTGCTTGTCGCCGAGCCCTTTCGATTTGAGATCCGCCGCGATGGCGTCGGTGGACCGCAGAAAATCCATGCCGTCATATTTGCCTGAATGAATGCAAACGCCGTGATCTGCATACCAGGGCTGCCAGGCGTCCAGCGAGTACTCTTTGCCTTCGACGTCGATGACCTGCACGATCGGTAACCCGTACTTCCCGGCAAACGCGAAATCCCGCTCGTCGTGGCCCGGCACGCCCATGACCGCGCCTTCGCCGTAGCTCATCAGCACGTAGTTGCCGACCCAGACGTCGATCTTCTCGCCGGTAAGCGGATGACTGACGAACAGGCCGGTGGGCATGCCTTTCTTCTCCATAGTCGCAAGATCGGCCTCCATGATGCTGCCGCGCTTGCACTCGTCGACAAATGCCGCCAGCTTCGGATTGCGCCTTGCCGCCTCGGCCGCGAGCGGATGTTCGGCGGCGACCGCGCAAAAAGTGACGCCCATGATGGTATCGGCGCGGGTCGTAAATACCCAGAGCTTGCCCGGTTCGCCATTGAGCTCGTATGGAAACGCCAGTCGCACGCCGAAGCTCTTGCCGATCCAGTTCGCCTGCATGGTTTTCACGCGCTCCGGCCAGCCGGGCAGGCAATCCAGCGAAGACAATAGCTCGTCCGAGTACTTCGTGATCGCGAGGTAGTACATCGGGATTTCGCGTTTCTCGACGAGCGCCCCGGTGCGCCAGCCGCGACCGTCGATCACCTGCTCGTTGGCAAGCACCGTCTGATCAACCGGATCCCAGTTCACGGTTCCGGTCTTCTTGTAGGCAATCCCTTTTTCCAGCATGCGCAGAAACAGCCACTGGTTCCAGCGATAATATTGCGGCGTGCAAGTTGCCAGCTCCCGCTCCCAGTCGATGGCGAAGCCCAGCGACTTGAGCTGCTTCCTCATGTATGCGAGGTTATCGTAGGTCCATTTTGCCGGCGGCACGTTATTGGCCATGGCCGCGTTTTCGGCGGGCAGGCCGAAAGCGTCCCAACCCATCGGCTGCAGGACATTGAAGCCGCGCATGCGGTGATAGCGGGAGAGCACGTCGCCGATGGTGTAGTTGCGCACGTGGCCCATGTGCAGCTTGCCCGACGGGTAAGGGAACATCGACAGGCAGTAGTACTTCGGCTTGTCTGAAGCGTCGATCGCGCGAAAGGTTTGCTGGTCCTCCCACTCTTTTTGTAGCTGTTGCTCGATTTCAGCGGGTTGATATTGCGGTTGCATGAGCGATCCGACAATGCGTTGTAAAGTAATGGATTATACCGTCGCGCTTGTGCATCCGTAGAGCGATCCCGAGCGTATCTTAGTCGCCAGATACAAATGAAAGGGCGTTACACCATGTTGTTGCGAACGGGACTCCTTGTCCTTCTGCTTCTTGCTGCCGATGTCCTGCAGGCCGCGCCCGATGCCGTCGTGGAAGGCATCCAAATGCCGGCCTGGGTCACTCGCGACGGCAAACGCCAACCGCTTGCAATCGGCACCGAACTGAAAAGTAACGACGAAGTCTCGACCGGCGGCAAATCGCGTGTGCTGTTGCGCCTGGGTGACGGAAGCGTGGTCAAGCTCGGCGAAAACGGCGAGTTGCAACTATCCGACCTCCTGCAAAAGCGCAAGGAGGGTTTTATCGCGGCGACGCTGAAAGTGCTCGCAGGCGCGTTCCGCTTCACCACGCCGGCAGTGGCGAGGCGTCGCGGCACCCGTGATATCACCGTGCAGTTTCCGACCGTTACCGCCGGCATCCGTGGCACGGACATCTGGGGCAAGAATCTCGGCGACAGAGAAGTCGTGGTACTGATCGAAGGCAAGATCACCGTTACTCGCAGAGGCGATCAACCCGTACAGATGAAGGATCCGCTGACCTACCTGCAAGCGCCGCAAACGGGGCCGGCGACCGTCGAAGCGGTTGCACTGGATCAATTGAAAGCCTGGGCGGCGCAGACCGAGATCACCGAAGGCGGGGGCGCTCTGCGCAAGGGCGGGCGCTGGAAACTCTACCTCGGCAGCTTCCCGCAGCAACTCGAAGCGTTGTCGCTCTACGACAGCCTGCGTCGGGAGGGTTACCCGGTACGCATCCAGCCGCAGCAGGCCGACGGCGGGCCGCTTTATCGCCTGCGCCTTGCCGGTTTTTCATCCGAGCAGGAAGCCAATGCAGTGGGCATGCGTCTGAAAGAAAGCAATCCGAGGCTCGAACCGATGGCCTCATTGCAATAACGGTTGCGGTTACGCGCTTTCGGCGCTTTGTCGTCGAAAGCGGTTTTCGTTGTACCATCGCCGGGCAGCCGACTTCCGAGAAATCGTCTCCCTCCCACCCGGCAAACCATGTCGCGCAAGCATCCCATCATCGCCGTTACCGGCTCTTCCGGTGCCGGGACCACGGCAGTGCGCAAGACGTTCGAAAACATTTTCCGCGTCGAGCACATCCAGGCAGCGTTGATCGAGGGCGACAGCTTCCACCGCTATAATCGAGATGAAATGCGCAGGCAGATCGACGCCTATGATCAAATCGGTGGCCACGCGATCAGCCACTTCGGGCCGGAAGCGAATTTGTTCGAGCAACTCGAGACCCTGTTCAACGAATACAGCAAGCGCGGCGGTGGCAGTGCGCGGCTGTACCTGCATAACGAAGAACGTGCGGCTCGGTTTGGCCAGAAAGCCGGCACCTTCACGCCCTGGGAGCAGGTGCCGGAAAACACGGATCTGCTGTTCTATGAAGGCCTGCATGGCGGCATCGTGACCGACAAAGTCGATGTAGCCGGTTACGTCGACCTGTTGATCGGCGTTACGCCGACGGTCAATCTGGAGTGGATCCAGAAGATCCATCGCGACATGCAGGGGCGCGGCTATTCGATAGAAGCGGTGACGCAAACCATTCTGCGGCGCATGTACGACTACGTGCACTACATCACGCCGCAATTTTCGCGCACTCACGTGAATTTCCAGCGCGTCCCCACCGTGGATACGTCAAATCCCTTTGCCGGGCGTGACGTCCCGCTAGCAGAGGAAAGTTTCGTCGTAATCCGCCTGGCCGATACGGAGCGCCTGAACCTGCCTTATCTGTTGGCAATGATCGACGATTCTTTTGTATCCCGGCCCGATACCATCGTTGTGCCCGGAACGAAAATGGAGTTCGCCATGCAACTCATCCTGACGCCGATGATCCGCGATCTGGTCAATGAAGGCCGAAAGGCTCGCGGCTGATCCGGTATCTGCATCTATAATCCGGCATCGCAACGGTAATCCGAATTCCGCATGTCGATTCTCGAAGGCCTCAACCCGCAGCAACTTGAAGCTGTCACGCTTCCCCATCAGTCGGCACTGATTCTCGCAGGTGCCGGATCTGGCAAGACCCGCGTGCTTACAACCCGCATCGCCTGGTTGATCCAGACCGGGCAGATCAGCCCACAGGGATTGCTGGCGGTGACTTTTACCAACAAGGCGGCGCGCGAAATGCTCATCCGTATTTCCGGGATGCTGCCGATCAACACGCGCGGCATGTGGGTCGGCACTTTTCATGGCCTGTGCAATCGCATCCTGCGTGCGCACTTCCGCGACGCGGGGTTGCCGCAAGCCTTTCAGATCCTGGATGCGGCCGACCAGCTGGCCATGGTCAAGCGGGTCATGAAGTCGATGGGCATCGACGACGAGAAGTATCCGCCAAAGCAGGCGCAGTACTTCATCAATGGCGCCAAGGAACAGGGGCTGCGCGCCGCGAAAGTCGAAGCCTTCGACGATTTTTCACGCAAGCTGGTCACGGTCTACGACACCTACGATGCGCAGTGCAACCGCGAAGGCGTGGTGGATTTCGCCGAATTGCTGTTACGCTGCTTTGAACTGCTGTCGAGGAACGAAATCCTGCGCGAGCACTATCGCGGCCGCTTCAAACATATCCTGGTCGACGAGTTCCAGGACACCAATCGCCTGCAGTACTTCTGGCTCAAATTGCTGGCCGGCCCGAACAACAACATATTCGGAGTCGGCGACGATGATCAGTCGATCTACGCGTTCCGTGGCGCGCGCGCCGGCAACATGCTCGATTTCGAGAAGGATTTTCATGTCGAGAAGGTCATCAAGCTGGAGCAAAACTATCGCAGCCAGGGCAACATCCTGGATGCTGCCAATGCGCTGATCAGGCACAACCGCAGCCGGCTGGGCAAGAATCTATGGACCGCTCAGGGCAGCGGCGAGCCACTGCGACTGTATGAGGCGATGACCGACCTGGAGGAAGCCGGCTATATCCTGGACGAAGTGAAGCAGTTGAGGAACGAGAACACGGCGCTTTCCGAAATCGCGCTGCTGTACCGTTCCAATGCCCAGTCGCGGGTGCTTGAGCATGCCTTGTTCAACGCCGGCATTTCCTACCGCGTCTACGGCGGATTGCGCTTCTTCGAGCGCCAGGAAATCAAGCACGCGCTGGCTTATCTGCGGCTGACCGCGAATCCGGAAGACGATGGAGCGTTTCTGCGAGTCGTAAACTTCCCGACGCGCGGAATTGGCAACCGCGGGATCGAGCAATTGCAGGAAGTTGCCGCCGGGCGCGGCATTTCTTTATGGCAGGCGGGTTGTGCCAATACCCTGAGCGGCAAGGCCGGCACCAGCGTCGCCGGCTTTGTCAGACTGATCGAATCGATGCGTGGTGCCTGTGAACATTTGCCGCTGCCCGAGATCATCGATCACGTTGTCGAATTAAGCGGACTGATCACCCACTACCAGAAAGAACGGGAAGGCGAAGACCGCATCGAAAATCTCGGCGAACTGACCAATGCCGCGGTGGCGTTCGTTTCCGCCGACGGCCCGATCGCCCAAGTCACCGAGGAAGGTGAAATTCAGTCCCAGGGTTTTCCCGCACTCGCGGCGTTCCTGGCCCATGCTTCGCTGGAAGCGGGTGAGCATCAGGCTGCAGCCGGTGCGGATGCCTTGCAACTGATGACGGTGCATTCGGCCAAGGGCCTCGAATTCCACGCCGTATTCATCACCGGCCTGGAAGAGGGCCTGTTTCCTCACGACAACAGCGTATCCGAACAGGACGGGCTGGAGGAAGAAAGGCGGCTGATGTATGTGGCGCTCACCCGTGCGCGCCGCCGGCTCTATCTGACGCACGCGCAGACGCGCATGCTGCACGGGCAGACGCGCTACAACATCGCTTCACGCTTCCTCGAGGAAATTCCCGAAGAGTTGATAAAGCGCGTCAACACGACCAGGTATTCGGGGTTTGTCAGCGCCAAAGGGTTCGATCCAGGATACGAGGCGAAGGCGCCGAAAATGGAGCGCGCGCTGTCAGGCTGGCGTGTGGGGCAGAATGTGGTGCATGGGAAATTCGGCTCCGGCGTCATTGTCAATGCGGAGGGCCGGGGCGCCGACGCGCGCGTTCAGGTCAAT
>JANMYN010000575.1:0-7903 GCA_031382195.1 Betaproteobacteria bacterium | reverse complement strand
ATCAATCCCGGCAACGTCGGTCGCGGATCCAGGCGCGACGATCAGTTCGCAACCATGATCGAAACGGCATGCCGATACGGCAAACCGGTGCGCATCGGTGTCAATTGGGGGAGCCTCGATCCGGACCTGCTCGGCCGCATGATGGATGACAACGCGCGCCAACCCGAGCCCGCAGAAGCGGTCGAGGTGATGCGCGAAGCCCTGATCCTGTCGGCACTGCAGAACGCGCAAAAGGCGGAAGAAATCGGACTCCCCGGCAACCACATCATCCTGTCGTGCAAAGTCAGCGGCGTGCAGGACCTGATCCTGGTTTACCGCGAACTGGCTTCCCGCTGTGATTATCCGCTGCACCTCGGACTGACCGAGGCCGGCATGGGATCCAAGGGCATCGTGGCGTCGACCGCGGCCCTGGCGGTGCTGCTGCAGCAGGGCATCGGCGACACCATACGGATTTCGCTCACGCCGGATCCTGGCGGAGATCGGTCCCGTGAAGTCGTTGTCGCGCAGGAGATCCTGCAGACCATGGGCTTGCGCTCGTTTACGCCAATGGTCATCGCCTGTCCCGGTTGCGGCCGCACGACCAGCACAGTCTTTCAGGAACTGGCGGAAAAAATCCAGGCCCATCTGCGCCGGCAGATGCCGGTCTGGCGCACGCAATTTCCCGGAGTTGAAGAGATGCGAGTGGCCGTCATGGGCTGTGTGGTGAATGGTCCGGGCGAAAGCAAGCATGCCAATATCGGTATCAGCCTGCCGGGTTCGGGGGAAACACCGGTGGCTCCTGTATTCGTCGATGGCGTGAAAACCGTGACGCTTAAGGGTAACCACATCGCCGAAGAATTTCATCGCCTGGTGGATGATTACGTCGCCAGCCGCTATGGCCGACCCGGTGCCCATAGTCAGCGGGTAGCGGCGGACAGCGATGAATCCGCGCGCGTTCTCGGCTAAAGTTTCCCGCGCAATCTCGAGACAAGCAAGCTTCATGACGCAAACGATTCAGGCAGTCCGCGGGATGAACGATGTCCTGCCGGACCAGGCGCCATTGTGGGAGTTTTTCGAAGACACGGCGCGCGGCTGGCTGGCGCAATACGGCTATCGCAATATTCGCATGCCGATACTGGAAAAGACCGAACTGTTCGTGCGCTCCATCGGTGAGGTCACGGACATCGTCGAGAAGGAGATGTATACCTTCGTCGATCAGCTCAACGGCGAAAGCCTGACGCTGCGCCCGGAGGGCACTGCTTCGTGCGTGCGCGCGATGATCGAGCACAATCTGCTCTACAACGGCGCGCAACGCGTGTTTTATATCGGCCCCATGTTTCGCCACGAGCGGCCGCAGAAAGGCCGCTATCGCCAGTTTCATCAGGTCGGCGTCGAGGCGCTGGGTTTTTCCGGTCCGGACGTGGACGTCGAGCACATGGTCATGGGCGCGAGCCTGTGGAGGCGACTTGGGCTCGACGACCTGCAACTGGAAATCAACACCCTCGGAAACAGCGCTTCACGCGGCCGTTATCGCACGCGGCTCATCGCCTATCTTGAAAAACACTCCGCGGTACTCGACGAAGATGCGCGGCGGCGGCTGCATAGCAATCCGCTGCGCGTGCTGGACAGCAAAAATCCGGCAATGCGCGATGTTATTGCGGCCGCACCAAAGCTTGCTGACGATCTCGATGAAGAATCCCGCCGGCATTTCGACGACTTGCAAGGCCTGCTGAAAAATGCCGGAATTGCGTTCGCCATCAACGATCGACTGGTGCGCGGCCTGGACTACTACAACGATGTCGTTTATGAATGGACCACGAGCAAGCTTGGCGCGCAGGGCACGGTGTGCGCCGGCGGGCGTTACGACGGCCTGATCGGGCAGATTGGCGGCAAGCCGGCCCCGGCCTGCGGTTTTGCAATGGGCATCGAACGATTACTCGTGCTGCTGGGCGACGCGCCGGTTTCAGTTCCAGTCCGAATGGTGGATGCCTACCTGGTCCATAGCGGCGAATCGGCAACCCGCTTTGCGTGGAATGTCGCCGAGACCTTGCGCGGGCACGGAATTTCGGTCGTGCTGCACTGTGGTGCCGGCAGCTTCAAATCGCAGATGAAGCGGGCCGACGCCAGCGGCGCACGCTTCGCGGTGATCATTGGCGACCAAGAGGCCGGCAAAAAAATGGTTTCACTCAAGCCGATGCGCGAAGCTGGGGAACAGGTGCAGCTCGATGCGGAACAAGCGGCGGCATTGATCCTCAAATCCAACAATCCCTGACTCACTCACTACAGAAGATTCCGACATGGCATTCGATCTCGAAGAACAGGAACAGATAGCCGAACTGAAGCAGTTCTGGAAGCAATACGGCACGCTGATCGTCACGCTCGCATTGGCTGCCCTGCTGGCATTCGCCGGCGTGCAGGGCTGGCGCTACTACAAGCACAGTCAGGCCGAGCAGGCCTCTTCCCTTTTTACGAAGTTCGGGGAAGCCGTGCGCAAGAACGACATCAACGAAATTCGCACGCTGGGCAAACAGATACTCGACGGGTTCGGGTCGACCGCTTACGGCCCGACAGTGGCCTTGCTGCTGGCGAAGACCAATTACGAAAATGGCGACCCGGCAGCCGCGGCCGGGCAGCTGCAGTGGGCGATCGACAAAGCCGGAGACGAGGAAACGGCAGAACTCGCGCGGCTGCGCTTGGCAAGCATCCGGCTCGACGAGAAAAAATATGATGAGGCGCTCAGGCTGCTGGAATCCAAACACAGCGCGGCAATGGAAACTTTGTATGCGGATACGCGCGGGGATATCTTGGTCGCGCAGGGGAAAAGTGCCGAAGCGCGTGCCGCTTACAAAACGGCGATTGAGAAAAGCCTGCCCAATAGCAATTACCGCAACGTCGTACAGATCAAGCTTGACGCGCTGGGAGCTGGCAAGTGACCGGAGCGCAATCGCGATTGCGTTTGCAACCGATATTGCCAATACGCTTGGCGCTGATGTTGCTTTTAGGCGTTGCGCTCGGTGGTTGCGGAAGCAAAGGCCCCCAGCCTGTCAAGCTGGCGGACTTCAAGCCTGCGGCGAAGCTGGTTGTCGCATGGCAGGCCGATGTCGGCAGCGCCGGCCGCTATATATTCACGCCAGTGATCTATGGCAACAGCGTGTTCGCGGCGAGCAATCGCGGAGACCTGGTGCGGCTCAATGCTGCGGACGGCAAGAGGTTGTGGCGGCTCAATACCAAGGCGGCGTTGTCGGGCGGGGTCGGCGTAAGTGAAAACATGGTGCTGGTCGGAACCGCGAAGGGTTCGGTGCTGGCATACGACCTCGAAGGCAAACCGCTGTGGCAATCGAGGGTGTCGAGTGAAGTGCTCAGCGCGCCGCAGGCGGTGGGCGAATTCGTCGTCGTGCGCAGCGGCGACAGCCGCATCTTCGGCCTGGACGCGCGGGATGGTTCGCGCCGCTGGGAGTACCAGACGACCCCGCCTGCGCTTACGCTGCGATCCAATCCCGGTGTGATCATCGTCGAGGGATTCGTGATCGCAGGCATGCCGGCGGGCAAGCTCGTCGTATTGAACCTGACCAATGGCGGGCTGGTCTGGGAAACTGTGGTCGCGGCACCAAAGGGCGACAACGAACTTGAGCGCATTACAGATATTGCAGGCGCGCCGCTGGTGGAGCCGGGCAGGGTGTGCGCCGCGACCTTTCAGGGCCGGGTTGCCTGCTATGAAACCCAGAAGGGCGGGCAGTTATGGGCGCGACCCGCATCCACTGTCGGCAGTCTTGCGTCCGACGACCTTAGCGTGTACTTATCCGAAGACAATGGATCGGTGGTGGCGCTCGACAGAAACAGCGGTGCCAGTGTGTGGAAGCAGGACAAGCTCTCATACCGTAACTTGAGCGCACCCTTGGCGACCAAGGATTACGTTGTGGTCGGCGACTTCGACGGCCACGTGCATTTTCTCAAGTTCGAGGACGGTTCGTTCGCTGCACGCATTGCGACTGACGGCGGCGGGATCGCGGCGGCGCCCAAGTTACTCCCGGATAACAACGTGCTGGTGCAGACGCGCAGGGGCGGCCTGTACGCGATTGCCATCAAGAAATAGAACCGCCTTCGACTAGCCGGCCGGCGAGAAACCCTTAAATCTCCAAATCCCGTTGAAACCCACCATCGTTCTGGTCGGCCGGCCGAATGTCGGCAAGTCGACCCTTTTCAATCGCATGACGCGATCACGCCAGGCGCTCGTTGCGGACATACCCGGCCTGACCCGCGACCGTCATTACGGACATGGCAAAACGGGCGCGAAGTCCTTTCTCGTCGTGGATACCGGCGGCTTCGAACCGGTAGCCAAGGGGGGCATCTACCAGGAGATGGCGCGCCAGACGCGCCAGGCCGTTGACGAAGCCGATGTCGTCCTGCTTCTGGTCGATGCGCGCCAAGGGCTGACCCCTCTCGACAGGCAGATTAGCCTTGAATTGCGCAAGACTGCCCGCAAGCTGTGGCTGGTGGTTAACAAGGCGGAAGGCCTGGCGCATGAAACCGCTGTTGCGGAGTTCCACGAACTTGGGCTCGGCGAGCCGTTGACCGTCTCGGCATCGCACGGCGAAGGCGTGCACGATCTGGTGGATCTGGTACTTGAAGAGTTCGTCGCCGACGACGATGAAACACAGCTGGCGGGCAAACACCCGAAGATAGCGATCGTCGGTCGCCCGAACGTCGGTAAGTCAACCCTGGTCAATACACTACTCGGTGAGGAAAGGGTGATTGCCTTCGACCAGCCGGGTACCACCCGGGACAGCATCTACATTGACTTCGAGCGCAATGGCCGCGCCTACACACTTATCGATACGGCAGGCGTGCGCCGGCGTGGGCGAGTAGAGGATGTCGCGGAGAAGTTTTCGGTGGTCAAGACGTTGCAGGCTATCGACGACTGCAATGTGGTGGTGCTGGTTCTCGACGTGACACAGGATGTATCCGATCAGGATGCGCACCTGGCGGGGTTCATTCTCGAGGCCGGCCGCGCCCTGGTGGTGGCGATAAACAAATGGGATGCCGCCGATGAAGAGGTGCGCGATAAAACCAAGCGCGACTACCGTCGCAAGTTCAATTTCCTGGATTTCGCGCCCGTACACTACATTTCAGCGCGCGATGGCGTTGGCGTCCCGGCGCTGCTTAGTTCGGCCAATGCGGCCTATGCGGCTGCCATGGCCAAATTATCCACCCCGAAGCTCACGCGTGTACTGCTCGCCGCAGTGCAAAAGCAGTCGCCGCCGCGGACTGGCGTCTCTCGCCCCAAACTGCGCTACGCCCATCAGGGCGGCATGAACCCGCCGCTGATTTTGATTCACGGTAACGCGTTAAATAACGTGCCGGACAGCTACCGGCGCTACCTGGAGCGGGCCTTTATGGCCGCATTTGAATTGCGCGGGACCCCCGTAAAAGTATTGTTCAAGCAGGGCAGGAACCCTTTCGCGGGCCAGCGCAAGGGCTAATGCCCGCCCGTTTTCCGCCGTATGGTATTGCACTGTAAAATCCAGTAGAGTAAACGCGGGTCGAAGAATAAAAGAAGGAGCAGCCATGAGCGCGAAAGGCCAGTTGTTGCAAGACCCATTTCTGAATGCGTTGCGCAAAGAGCATGTGCCGGTGTCGATTTACCTGGTCAATGGCATCAAGTTACAAGGCCAGATCGAATCGTTCGACCAGTACGTCGTATTGCTGAAGAACACGGTGACTCAGATGGTGTACAAGCACGCGATTTCCACCGTTGTGCCGGCACGTCCAGTGAACTTGTCTTTGGAGCATGGGTCCGAAGACTGAGTGTTCGTCGATTCTTCCGATGTTTGATCGCCCGCGCGGCGGCGAGCGCGCCGTTCTCGTCAACCTGGATTTCGGCAATGTGGATTTCGCCGAGTCGCAGGAGGAAATGCGCCGCCTCGCCGAAAGCGCGGGCGTCAATGCGCTCGCAGTCGTCAAGGGAAAACGACAACGACCCGACGCCGCTACCTTTGCCGGTACCGGCAAAGTCGATGAGATTGCGCAAGCAGTGGAATCTGCCGGCGCATCGCTGGTGCTGTTCAATCACGATCTGTCACCCGCGCAGCAGCGCAATCTGGAGAAGCGCTTCAACTGCCGGGTCGTTGACCGCACCAGCCTGATCCTCGACATCTTTGCGCAGCGCGCACGTTCTCACGAAGGCAAGCTGCAGGTCGAACTGGCCCAGCTCGAGCACCTTGCAACCCGGCTGGTCCGCGGTTGGACCCACCTGGAGCGCCAGAAAGGCGGTATCGGTTTGCGCGGCCCCGGTGAAACCCAGCTCGAAACCGACCGGCAGTTACTGCGCAAGCGCGTCAAGGTACTCAAGGAAAAGCTTGCAACAGTGATGCGTCAGCGACAGACGCAGCGACGCGCACGCCAGCGCGGCCAGGGCCTATCGGTCTGCCTCGTCGGCTATACCAACGCAGGTAAATCCACGCTCTTCAATCAGCTCACCCATAGTGAAGCTTATGTGGCGGACCAGCTGTTCGCGACTCTGGATACGACTTCGCGGCGCATTATCGGAGCTAACGGCGCGTCAATCATCATGTCGGATACGGTCGGTTTCATACGCGATCTCCCGCATACTCTGGTGGCGGCGTTCAGCGCGACCCTCGAAGAGACGGTGCGCGCCGATGTATTGTTGCACGTGGTAGATGCCGCCAGCGCGGCGCGCGACGATCAGATCGCGCAAGTGAACAAAGTGCTCGCCGAAATCGGCGCCGATGCGGTGCCCCAGGTAATGGTGCATAACAAGATAGACGCAGTCGGCCTGCTACCTGGGGTCGAGCGCGATCAGTATGCTAAAATCTCGGCAGTCAGAGTTAGCGCGAAAACCGGTGCCGGTGTGGGGGTTTTGCGCGCCATGCTGGCTGAATTGTACGAAATGCAGCGCAACGCCGTGGCGATTGCCGCAGCCTGAATCCGATGGTCCTTAATCGGGACCGGTCTCCTGTCAAATTGAAAGCAAGCTCGAATGGCATTGAATGATCCGCAGTGGGGAAAACGCGGCAACGAGGGCCCCCCCGATCTCGATGAATTGTGGCGCCGCCTGAATCAGCGGCTGAATGGCTTGTTTGGCCGCAAGGGTGGCGGTGGCGGACTGCCGCCCGGTCCGAGCGGGCGCCAGCTCGGCGGCGGTTTCGGGCTGTTGGTTATTCTAGTTGTGGTGATATGGCTGGCCAGCGGCTTTTATATCGTCGACGCCGCCCAGCGCGGCGTGGTGCTGCGCTTCGGCAAGTACAGCGAGACGACGCTGTCAGGTCCACGCTGGCATCTGCCCTGGCCGATCGAATCCGCTGAGGTCGTCAACGTGACGGGCGTTCGTACCATCGAGATCGGTTACCGCAACAACGTCAAGAACAAAGTCCAGAATGAGTCGCTGATGATCACGGACGACGAGAACATCATCGACATTCAGTTCGCGGTGCAGTACATCCTCAAGGATCCCAAGGAATTCCTGTTCAACAATCGCGATGTCGACAAGTCGGTCATGCAAGCGTCCGAGTCGGCGATCCGCGAGGTGGTTGGCAAGAACAAAATGGATTTCCTGCTTTCCGGCGGCAAGGAAAAGATCGTCGCGACGGTGCAGGTCCTGCTGCAGCAAATAATCGACCGCTACAAGACCGGCATCACGATCACCCGGGTGACCATGCAGGACGCGCAGGCGCCCGAGGAGGTCCAGGCGGCGTTTGCAGATGCGGTCAAGGCGGGTCAGGATCGCGAACGGCAAATCAACGAAGGCCAGTCGTACTTCAACGACGTGGTGCCGAAAGCAAAGGGCACGTCGGCCCGACTACTGCAAGAGGCCGAGGGGTACCGGCAGAGCGTGATCGCCAACGCCGAAGGTGAAGCCTCGCGTTTCAGCCAGATTGTCACGGAGTACAGCAAGGCGCCGGTGGTG
>JANMYN010000515.1:0-6388 GCA_031382195.1 Betaproteobacteria bacterium | reverse complement strand
AAAGTCGTGCCGGCCAGCCTGGTGAAACCCGGGCAGAACACACTGTTTACCATCGCAGGCTATGTCAACTCGCAATTCGACCAGTCGGTGACGTGGAAAGACATCGAATGGGCCAAGTCCATCTGGGGCGGGCCGCTTGCGCTCAAGGGCATACTCGATCCGAAAGACGCGAAGCTTGCCGTCGATAACGGCATCAACGCCGTGATCCTTTACAACCATTGCGGCCGCCAACTCGACGGCGTGCGTTCGGCCATATCGGCGTTGCCGGATGTAGTCGATGCGGTGGCGGGACGCGCAGATGTGCTGCTCGATGGTGGCGTGCGCCGCGGCACCGACGTGCTCAAGGCGGTCGCGCTCGGCGCCAAGGCGTGCATGATCGGACGTCCGTACATGTATGGCCTCGCGGCGAAAGGCCGCGCCGGCGTCACCCAGGCGCTTGAACTTCTGCGCAACGAAATTGACCTTGCGCTGGCGCTGTCCGGCTGCGGAAGGTTGTCGGAATTGAATCGCGCTTCGCTTACGTATCCCGATTCACCAAAGTAATGCATGAATTACGTTGTTGTCTGCGCATCCGTGCATGAAACCGATCCCGGATGACCTGGAAAAAATATCCGCCAAGACGCTGGAGCACTACAACGAGCGTGCTGCGGATTTTCGCGACGGCACGCGCGATCATGATGTCAGCCAGAACATTGCCGCACTGTTGGGCCAGATCGAAGCCGAGCCGCCATTCACGATTCTCGATTTCGGTTGCGGGCCGGGGCGCGACCTGAAGACCTTCACCGCACTCGGTCACGCTGCGATCGGACTCGATGGCGCCGCGCGCTTCGCCGAAATTGCGCGAGCGGAGTCGGGATGCGTCGTATGGCGGCAGGATTTCCTGAAGCTCGATCTGCCGCGAGGGTACTTCGATGGCGTCTTCGCCAACGCCTCGCTGTTTCATGTCCCGTCGGGGGAATTGTTGCGTGTGCTGCGGCAATTACATGCCACGTTGAAGCCCGGCGGCGTGCTGTTCAGCTCCAACCCGCGCGGGCGCAATGAAGAAGGTTGGAATCATGGGCGTTATGGCGCCTACCATGATCTTGAAGCCTGGCGCGCGCGGGTGGCCGAGGCGGGATTCGTCGAACTGGATCATTACTACCGGCCGGCCGGACTGCCGCGCGACCAGCAGCCGTGGCTCGCGAGCGTGTGGCGCAGGCCGCGCGCTTGAACGCGACGGGAAAATCGCGACATGAATGAACTCTTTGTCGGATTAATCGCCGGGGTGCTCGGCATGGCTTATTTCGTGTACGGCAAACGGCAGACAAATTTCCCTCGATGAGCTGTGGCAGTCTGCTCTGCGTGTATCCCTACTTTATCAATAGTTTGGTCTGGCTATGCGTTATCGGCGCAGCGCTGGTCGTCATTGCGTTCGTGTCCGACTACTAAAGCCATCTCAATGACAAGATTGAACAGGAGAAAAAGATACCCTACGTGCGCTGCACGTCGGAGTACCCGTTTAGGTAACGGAGTTGAAAAGAAATTCTCTGATGTCCCCTGGGTTCAATCAGGAAACAGGAGAACAGGGCATGACAGGATTAACAGGATGAACATGATGAACGCCAAGAGCACAAAGAGTATTGAACCTGAGATAGTGGAGCTGGCAGACTCGAACAGAATCTCTACGTTTCTTCGTCTTTCTCCTGTTCAAATATCCGAAGCGCTCGATTTTCTATGAAATTTACCACCGGATTGCGCGCGGTCGCGGTTTACGAAGCGGCAAAAGGGACCCTGATACTGCTGGCAGGCTTCGAACTTTTGTCCCTTATGAACCACGGCGCACAGCACGTTGCCGAGCAATGGGTCGCGCATCTTCACCTCAACCCCGCCAAGGGCTATCCGCGGGTCTTCATCGATGCCATGGCAACGGTCACCGACTCCGGGTTGTGGCTTCTCTGCGGATTGGCGCTGCTCTATGCGGCGTTAAAGTGGATTCTGGCGTATGGCCTCTGGCTGGAAAGGCGCTGGGCGGAGTGGCTGACCGTCGCCGGTGCCAGCATCTACGTGCCGGCCGTGGCATACGAGCTTGCGCGGGGCGTTACCTGGACAAAAATACTGCTATTGATCGTCAACGTCTGTATCGTGGCGTACTTGGCATATGTTTTGTGGCGTTCGAAACGCAGCCGGATCGAACAGCAGGAAAAGCGGGCCTGAGTCCTGGCCCCGAAAACTGCAACTTGTATATTGCCAATCCAACAACATTTCTTCCGGAGGATTAATTGAAAATTTCGATGTATCAAGCCTCAGTACCCGTGTTTTCCCGCGCGCTCAACAATCTTGCCGCCATTCTCGAAAAAGCGGCTGCCCATGCCGAAGCCCGGAAAATCGATCCCGCGGTCCTGATCAACTACCGTCTGTACCCCGACATGCTGCCGCTTTTGAAGCAGATCCAGATTGCCTCCGACAGCGCCAAGGGGGGCGTCGCGCGGCTCGCCGGTGGTGAACCGCCCAAGTACGAGGATAACGAAGCGAGCATTGCCGAACTCATCGCGCGTCTGCGCAAGACCGTTGCTTATCTCGAATCCGTCAAGCCGGAACAGCTTGACGGTTCCGAGGACAAGACCGTTTCGTGGAAAACGCAGACTGCCACCAGGACGATGCAGGGCATGCCGTATCTTCTTAATCACGTGACTCCGAATGTCTATTTCCATGTCACCACGGCTTACGACATTCTCCGCCACTGCGGACTGGAAATCGGCAAGCAGGATTTTCTCGGCAAGCCCTGAGCGTTTTAACGTTGGCCGGTGCGAGTTGAGACTTGCCTTCACACCGGCCTCACCGCGATGGCCGTGTAAGCGGCCGCCAACGGTCCGGGACGGTTCGGCTTTCAAATCCGGGCGTGAATCACTGCATGACGACAAGGTCGCCAGTGCCGCCTGGTCACTTCACGACAGAAGATCAATCGCCCACAAGGGGCATATCGGATGATCATCGTTCACCATCTCAACAATTCGCGCTCACAGCGCATTCTCTGGCTGCTGGAAGAACTCGGTGTCGATTACGACATCAGGCCTTATCAGCGCGACACCAAGACCATGCTCGCGCCACCGGAGTTGCGCCAAGTCCATCCACTCGGCAAGTCGCCGGTCATCACGGACGGCGATCTCACACTGGCCGAGTCCGGCGCGATCGTCGAATACCTGGTTGGCCGCTACGGCAACGGACGCCTGGTTCCCGCCGCCAATACGCTGGAGAAACTGCGCTACACCTATTGGCTGCACTATGCGGAAGGCTCGATGATGCCGCCGCTGCTCCTGAAGCTCATTTTCGATCGGATCGAGCGCGCGCCGATGCCGTTTTTCGCCAAGCCGATCGCCCGCGCCATTTCGAAAAAGACCAAGGCGTCATTCATCGAGCCGAACATCAACCGGCATCTCGATTACCTGGAAGCCGAACTCGGCAAGACTGCCTGGTTTGCCGGGCCGGAGTTCACCGCTGCCGACATCCAGATGAGCTTCCCGGTGGAAGCGGCGACGGTGCGGGGCGGCCTGAATTCCAGCCGGCCCAAGCTGATGGCCTTCCTGGATCGCATCCACGCGCGGCCCGCGTACAAGAAAGCAATTGCGCGCGGCGGTAAATATGAATTACTGAAATAGAGGAAAGCGATGTCGTGGACACATCGGCAGGCGACGCGCGAAGATTTGCCGTCTATTGTCGAGATCTACAATGCAACCATTCCGTCCCGGCTGGTTACCGCGGACCTCGAACCGGTGTCGATCGAAAGCCGCATCGAATGGTTCGAGCAGCACAAGCCGGATTTTCGCCCGCTCTGGGTGGCGGAGCAGGACGGGCACATCGCCGGCTGGCTGAGTTTCTCGACTTTCTACGGTCGGCCCGCCTACAACAAGACCGCCGAGCTGAGCCTGTATGTCGGCGAATCGTTCCGCAGTCGCGGCCTTGGTTCTTATTTTCTGGCGCAGGCGATCGCGCATGCGCCTTCCCTTCGCATCGACAGGCTGCTCGGCTTCGTGTTCGCACACAACCAACCCAGCCTGGAACTGCTCGGCAAGTTCGGCTTCGAGCGCTGGGGTGAATTGCCCGGCGTGACGCTGCTCGAAGGCGTCGAGCGCGATGTGATCATCCTCGGCCGGCGAGTGGCAAGATCTACTTGAAGAAGGTCCAATCGCTCATATGCTCCTTCCCTCGCTTGCGGGACAAGGGAACACTTGAAGCGCAGCGGAAGGTTCGGGTGGGGGGCATGCCTGCTCGGCGGGGATGTCGGGCAAATGCTCTAACGCGTTCAAGGACGGGAGGACCCTCTTCGCCGCCGTGCCAGCTTCAGCTAGAGCTTGAGAAATATAAAGTGAAAGTTTACTATTCTCAATCATGCGTTATATCCGACGTCAGCTGGAGGAGCAGGTGTTGCGGGCGGCGAAAGCCTTTTCGGCCGTGGTGCTGACCGGGCCTCGCCGCGCCGGCAAGACGCTGCTGCTGCGCCGGCTGTTTCCCAAGGCGAGCTACTTCCTGCTCGAAGACCCCGACGTGGTGGCGCGCCTTCGGGCCGACCCGCAGGGATTCCTCGACGCCGTGCCGACGCCCGCGATCCTCGACGAGGTGCAGAACGTGCCGGAGGTGTTCGCGTACGTGCGCTCGCGGATCGACCGCCGGCCGCGGCGAGCGGGCCAGTGGCTGTTGACCGGTTCGCAGGAGTCGCCGCTGATGCAGAGCGTGACGGAATCCATGGCAGGCCGCGCGGCAGTGCTGCAACTGCTCCCTCTGTCGTGGCGTGAGACGCCGAAAGTCAGCCTGTTGCATGGCGGGTATCCCGAGGTATTGGCGCGTCCGGGCGCGGCGCGGTTGTGGTTCAGTTCGTATTTGCAGACCTACCTGGAACGCGATGTCCGGGCCGTGATGGCGGTAAAGGATCTCGCGCTGTTCCGCCGATTCCTCGCGCTGCTGGCCAGCCGTCACGGACAGGTGCTGAACAAGACCGATCTGGCCGCGCCGCTGGGCGTGAGCGTGCCGACCATTGCCCAGAGGCTCGGCGTGCTGGAGACAACCGCGCAAATCCTGATCGTGCCGCCGTTTTACCAGAACCTCGGCAAACGCCTGATCAAGTCGCCGAAGATATATGTCGCCGATGCTGGCCTTGCGTGTCATTTGCTCGGCATCGATACGGCGGGCGAACTCGCCCGGTCGCCGTTTCGCGGCGCGTTGTTCGAAGGCTTCATCGCGGCGGAGATCGTCAAGGCCCAGGTGAACGCGGGCGGCCGGCGCGAGATTTACCATTTTCGAGACGAGCAGGGCCTGGAAGTGGACTTCCTCGTGCCAGGACGCGCGGGTGCAGTGGCGCTCGTGGAATGCAAGGCCGGGCGCACGGTGACTCCCGCCATGGCTGCGCCTATGCAACGGCTTTCCGCGGCACTGAAACGAAGCCGCGCAAAGGCTGCCGGTACGAGGATGTTTCTCGTCCATCAATCACCGCAGGCAGGAACCCCGACACCGGCTGTTGCACCAGCTGTACAGGCGCTGCCGTGGCAGAAATTTCTCGAAGCGCTGTGACGAATGATCGAACCAATCAACCATCATCGCCAACACCCTGAAGCTGACCGCGGATCTCGCCAAGACCCTTTCCGCCGAAGCTGCCGGGGGCCGCAAGTTTCCGAAGTAATAAGCGTGGCAGGGTACGTCGAACGTTTTCTTGCTTTCCAAACTGTGGATAAAAAATGCCGGGCAACCATGCCCGGCGAATTTACAACAGGAGGAGTTCGTACTCAGTTGGCCTCGGACGAGGCCACTCGAATGGGGACTTGCTTCATCGGCGCGCAGTGGATCTTGTCGTCGATCATCACGCACTTGTCGTTGCCGTTGAGGCTGAAGTCGACGCGCTGCTTGCCGTTTTGCATGGACACGCGCAGCGTGTCTTCGGCGAAGGATGCGGAGCTGGACAGGACGGCTGCGATCAGAATGCTGTTGAGAATCTTGTTCATGATCTGTTCCTCCAAGAGCGTTGCGTGTTGGAGAAACTTTACGTCTGAGGGGGGTGACGGCGCGTTGAACTGTTGCCGCTGATTTGTGTGATTTATTCACACGCCGCATCCCGGTGCCGGGGACGAGACGTCGAATCAGATGCCGCTGACAACGCCTGGAAACTGACGAGCACGAGGTTGCTGCCCGGAACGCAGGTGTTCCCGCATTGCAATACATGTGACTTATTCACACTTCTCGCGGCTTGCTGTCCGTCGGTTAGGGTAGTAGGGTGAGCCAGTCGCTTGGCATAGCTTCGTCGAGTCAGGATCGCGGTTACAGGGAAAGACCTTTCCACACCCGGACTGACTGGATTGAAAGCCGCATAGGAGCCCAGGGTTCCGGGTTTGAGCCTATATTAAAGCGACGATCGCCTCGGGAG
>JANMYN010000506.1:0-5937 GCA_031382195.1 Betaproteobacteria bacterium | reverse complement strand
CTACGACGTCTCCGGCAAGCCGCCAGCGACGATCGAATGGGAGTGAGGCCATTCAGTGTCAGGCAGAGTCCTGGAAATGCCATTCGCTTTCGCAAGAATGTGAAGCGCGCTCAACTGCCAGTACGCGGGAGCTTCGGGCGGTTGAAAGTTGCACTCACGCGTTCCATGTGCTTTGGTGCCGTCGACCATTGTCAAACCTGTTGAAACCGGTCGTCAGGCAACTTTTGTCGTTCACCCGGACGGATCGTATCCGCGCTGGCTAACCTGAAAGAAGCAATCTCCCAATGGCAAAGGAAGTCAAAGAGAAGCCCGCGCGGGCCGTCGTGGCTGCAGTACAACTTCCGGGCGTGAGCGACGTCGAGCTCGAGGCCTCGGTAACCGAACTGCGTGAACTCGCCAAGACGCTGGGTTTCGAGGTCGTCGGCACGTTCACGCAAAAGCGTGACAATTTCGACACGACAGCCTACCTCGGCGTCGGCAAGCGCCAGGAGATGCGCCGCTTCGTGGAAAACGAACCGGATCCCGAAACTGATCCGGCATCTGCATCGACTGCGGCCAGCGCGAGGAGGGCGGCAAAGAGCGGGGCGGCCAGAGCCAAGGAGGCAGCACAATCCGCCGCCGATCCGGATACCCGCCGCGTCGACATCGTCCTGGTCGACCACGAGATCTCTCCGTCGCAGGCGCGCAATCTCGAGATAGAAGTCGGCTGCGAAGTGATGGACCGCACCATGGTCATACTGGAGATCTTCCACCGCCATGCACGCTCGCGCGCGGCACGTGCGCAGGTGGAAATTGCGCGCCTTGGCTACATGGCGCCGCGGCTTCGGGAAGCGGCGAAACTGGCGGGTCCGAAGGGACGTCAGCGCAGCGGCACCGGCGGCCGCGGCGCCGGCGAAGCGCATAGCGAACTGGACCGTCAAAAGATCCGCAACCGCATCGCCGAGCTGCAAGAGGAGATCACGGCGATGGACGTCGAGCGCAAAACCCAGCGTGCTCGACGGCAAGAGCGCCAGGGACTCGCGCGCGTAACGCTGGTCGGTTACACGAACGCAGGCAAATCCACGCTGATGCGCGCGCTCACAGGGAGCGAGGTGCTGGTTGCGAACAAACTATTCGCGACGCTGGATACCACGGTGCGCGCGCTGCATCCCGACAGCGTGCCACGCGTGCTGGTCAGCGACACGGTCGGGTTCATCAAGAACCTGCCGCACGACCTGGTCGCGTCATTCAAATTGACGCTGGAGGAAGCCGTGGAGGCGTCGTTGCTGCTCCATGTCATCGACGCAGCCGATCCCGGCTTCGAGCGCCGGATCGCGGTCACCGACGAAGTGCTGGGCGAGATCGGTGCGCAGGGCGTGCCGCGCATCCGCGTGTTCAACAAGATCGACTGCGTTGGCGACGCGGCAGCACAGGCGGCTCGCGAGGCGGCGCTGCGCGCGCTGTATCCGGATTGCCTCGTGATGAGCGCGCGCCGCGAAGTCGATGTCACGAAGCTGCATGCGACAATCCGGGCGTTTTTCCAGAAAAACCTGGTCGAGGCCGAGCTATTCCTGCCCTGGTCAGCACAGCAAATGCGCGGGGAAATCTTTGCGAAGTGCGAAGTATTGGAGGAGCGCGCCGATGGCGCAGGTACGTTTTTGCGCGTTCGCGGCGAGCCCGATACTGTGAACGGCATGCGTGAGCAGTTCGCCCTGGCGCCCTGAATCGGGCATCTGAGCATGACCCGATTGCGAATGGCCTTGCTGACCATCGAACGGTGCCGCCCGGTATGCGAAAATCGACGGCTAGATCTCGGTCCCGCCCTCGAACCTATAGTGATAATCCTATAGTGATAATATTGTTGAGATATGAATTATAAATATTTGATAACAAACGGTTCAGATATAGAATTTATGAGCGTGGCACTCACGCTGGCGAGCGCGGCCTCGGCTGCCGGCGAAGTCCCGGTTGGAGCCGTCGTGGTGAAAGCCGGCGAGATTATCGGGGCGGGATTTAACGCCCCAATCAGCCTGCATGACCCTTCGGCCCACGCCGAGATTCGCGCAATGCGCGAAGCCGCAGGCCTCCTCGAGAACTACCGCCTGACCGGCTGCACGCTCTACGTGACGCTCGAACCCTGTGCGATGTGTGCGGGAGCCATTCAGCACGCCCGAGTCGCCCGAGTGGTGTTCGGCGCGGCCGATCCGAAGACCGGTGCCTGTGGCAGCGTGGTGAACCTGTTCGCGGAGCCAATGCTCAACCATCACACCCACGTCGAAGGTGGCGTGCTGGCGCAGGAATGCGGCGAAGTGTTGACGAATTTCTTCCGCGAGCGCAGGGCCGCAGGGCAGCAGGCGTCGCAATGAAGTCCATCCGCATCAGCATCGCCGACCAGACACTGGAACTGAGCGAGGACGGCAAGACGATCAGGCGTTATCTGGTATCGACGGCGAAGAACGGTGCTGGCGAGAAATACGGCAGCTTCTGCACGCCGCGGGGCCGCCATATCATTCGCGCCAAAGTCGGCGCCGACGTCCCGCTCAATACCGTGTTCGTCAAGCGCCGGCCGACCGGGGAGATCTATGACCCAGCGCTTGGCAACCGGTTTCCCGGCAGGGACTGGATGCTGACGCGGTTGCTGTGGCTATCGGGGTGTGAACCCGGATTTAACCGACTGGGCGATGTCGATACCATGCGTCGGTACATTTATATTCACGGCAGCCCGGATTCTGCGGTGGTGGGGCAGCCCGGTTCAATTGGCTGCATCCGCATGCACAATCGCGACCTCCTGGAATTATTCGATCTCGTCGAGCCCGGAACGCCGGTGGAGATCGCGGAAGCTTCCATTTAGACCGCATGCCCATTTGGTTGTGCATCGCAGCGCAATTGGGTAGAGTGCCGCCGGCCCATTCGGGCATAACAAGGGGAACATACCGATGAGGCTGAAGGACAAGGTCGCGATTATCACGGGGTCGGCGCGAGGGATCGGACAAGCGACCGCGCTGAAATTCGCAGCAGAAGGCGCCCGGGTCGTGGTCTGTGATCTCGACCACAAAGCGGTGGACGACGTCGTCGCGGAAATCATTGCGGCGGGTGGTCAGGCAATCGGTTTCACGGTTAATGTCACCGACAAGGCCAGCATCCTCGCGATGGTGAAAGGCGTGATGGGAAAGTACGGCCGCGTCGATGTGCTGGTCAACAATGCAGGCATCATTGACGATGCGACGTTGCGCAAGATGTCCGACGAACAATTCGAACGCGTCATCGATATCAATCTCAAGGGAACTTACAACTGTGCACGCGCCGTGGTGAACATCATGATTGCGCAGAATGCCGGCGTGATCCTGAATGCGTCGTCGGTGGTCGGCCTTTACGGAAATTTCGGCCAGACCAATTACTCGGCGAGCAAATTCGGCGTCATCGGCATGGCCAAAACCTGGGCGCGAGAACTGGGGCGCAAAGGCATACGCGCCAACGCCGTGTGCCCGGGATTCGTGGAGACCACCATCCTTAAATCGATTCCGGAGAAAGTCATGCAGGCGATGATCGACCGCGTGCCGCTCGGCCGGCTGGCGAAACCGGAGGAGATCGCCAACACTTATGCCTTCCTCGCCTCTGACGAGGCCAGTTACATCAATGGCGCCGTCATCGAGGTCAGCGGTGGCGCGACCATTTAACACAGTCGCCAGCCTTAAAAGGCCGTAGTGGCGGTCTCCGCGAATGAAGCCGTCACCAGAAATTTCCGTCCGCACCGCCGACTGGTCCGTCGATCGGGAAATCCTCAAGGCGGTGCGCGAAGAGGTTTTTATCCGCGAACAAGGTGTACCGGCCAACATGGAATGGGATGAGTTGGACGCACAGTCGCGCCACGTTGTGGCAATGGCGGACGGGCTTGCGATCGGCACGGGACGTCTGCTTCCCGATGGCCACATCGGCCGCATGGCGGTCCTGCGCGAATGGCGTGGGCAAGGCGCCGGCAGTGCGTTACTCACCAGTCTCCTGGAAATCGCCCGCGGACGCAGCATGCGGCGGGTGCGGCTGAATGCACAAGTTCAGGCATTGCCGTTCTATCTGCGCCATGGCTTCCAGGCGCAAGGCGAGGAGTTCGCCGAGGCCGGAATACCGCACCGGCGCATGTGGCGCGATCTTTAGCGCTACGCCGAGATCGGATCCGGGGCAAGGGCGAACCGATAGCGACGGTCATCGATCAGTTCGCCGCCCTCGCCGAACGAGCGTTCACAATAATGCACCTCGCCGTCGTGATCGATCAGCAGGACAGTCGAGGCACGTGTTCCGTACCCCGGTGCACCGATGAACGCCGCGGACAGCAGTTTTTCCCAGTCCCGGCTGATTCCGGTGTTCGGCAGCTCGCGATCTTCGGCGATGCTGCCGTCGGACAACGCCGCCAGCATCGTCTCGATTAACAGGTCGGATTTGCCGCCTGCGGCAAGCGCTTCGCGCAGCGCCAATTTGCCGCGTTCCACTTTTGGCCAAGCTGTATCCAGAAAATGGTTGCTCAAGCCGTACACGCCCGGCGCCAGCATCATCGGACCGTCGTCCTTGTTGGACAGATAATAAACGCCGGCATTGTCGCCGACCAATAGGTTGAAGCCGTGATATTCGTGGCCGCTTTGTCGCAAAGACGTAACGTAGGTATGTGCCGGAACCGGGTTCAGAAGGAAGCCGGCGACCAGCACTCCACGCGATTTAGTGCCCGGTTCGGGGGCCGTTCCATCGCGGAAATTGGTGACGGCCGCCCAGCGCCCATCGGAAGCTATTCCCATCCAGGTTCCGCCTTTTTCGAGGTCGCGCCCGCCGAGCACGCGCTGAGCATCCGGCCAGTAATCGGCGGAGGCCGTGGAGCGTTGGAAAAATTCGTCGCGATTGGCGGCAACCACCAGCCGATACCGCGGATCCGCGCGATGCGCAATCAGGATCAGACACATCAGTCTTCGAAACACTCCGTTTGGCGTACGCCGTCGGTTACCAGGACGGCCGCAAAACTTGTCGCCTGCACGGCCGCGGCGAGGCATCGCTCGAAGGCGCCGGCATCTCCCACGCCCTCGTAAATTTCCATCCATGTCGTGGGATCATTGCGCTTCCTGAGCAGGCGCCCATCGATGCCTGTGCGGCTTTTCAATTCCGTCTGGATATCCCGTACCAGCGTCCGCGCCCTTGCCGGCTGTGCGACGCGATAGTAGATGTAGTAGGAGAATGACAACGCCTCAGACCGGAACAGCAGTCCCAGGCGGTCCCGATAAATCGACCGGTTCGCCGCTTGCAATCTGGACCGCGGATTGGACATCGATCGGCTCGGTCACCACCGCGAGTAACGCGCATCCATCATCGGGAACGGTCGCCACATTCAGCACGGTCCCGCATTGTTGGCCTGCCGTCAGAAGTGCGTCACCGGCACGAACATCGCCGCGCGTGTGGCCGAGGCGCAGCTTGCGTTTCACCTCGCCAAGATAGTGCGCGCGCGCAACAATTTCCTGACCGGTGTAGCAACCTTTGTCGAAACTCAAGCCGCCTATCGCGTCCAGGCCGATCATCTGCGGCAGGAACTGATCCTGGGTTGCCGCCGTGATCCACGGCACGCCAGTGTGGATCTGCACCCAGTTCCAGCATTCCGTCCCCGCAGGAACCGCGAGTCTAGCCAGAGCCTCCCAAAGCGCGGCCATTTCTGTCGAAGCCGCAACCACGAGATAGTTTTCACCTGGCAGCCGCGCCACGGACGCACGCGCATGAGCGCTAATTTCAAGCCGGTGTTTGGGCGGCGCTCCCAGTTCCTGCTGCATTCGGGCAGAGGCCGCAGGGCCGGCCAGACCGAGCACTCGCAGGCCGCTTTCGTGTTCGATATTGACATCGGATCGAAATACGAACTTGCGCAACCGCTCGGCCACCGAGGCGGAAATGTCGGCCGGCAGCTGCATCAGGTAACCTTGTGGCGTCGACAAG
>JANMYN010000501.1:0-8639 GCA_031382195.1 Betaproteobacteria bacterium | reverse complement strand
GCCGCTGGCCAGAAAATCGGCGATGGCGAGTTGCAGAAGTTCCGGACTGCCGACGGAATTGATGAACTTCGCCATCTGCACTTGCGCGTGCCAGCGCCCCGGCGAGACCCAGCCGAGGCGAAACCCGGGCGCAACGGTTTTAGTGAACGACGAACACAGCATCACATTGCCGGTGCGATCGAAAGCCTTCGCCGGCCGCGGCCTGGTCTCGTCGTGGTAGAGGTCGCCGTACACGTCGTCCTCGATCAGCGGTACGCCCCGCTTGTCGAGCATTTTCACCAGTCGTTTCTTGTTTTCGTCCGACATCGTGAAGCCGAGTGGGTTCTGCGCGTTCGGCATGGCGATCACCGACGCGATCTTGGTGCGCTCCAGCGCGAATTCCAGCGCTTCCAGCGAAATGCCCTCGCGCGGATGCGTGGGAATTTCCAGCGCCTTGATCTGCAGGCTTTCGAGGATCTGCAACAACCCGAAATAGGTCGGCGATTCCAGCGCGATCGTATCGCCCGGTTTTGCCACTGCTCGAACACACAGGTTCAGGGCTTCCATGCAACCGTGGGTCACGATAATGTCCTTGGCCGCAAGGCTGCAACCGTAGTCCAGCGATTTGCGCGCGATCTGGCGGCGCAGTTCCTCGTTCCCGGGAGGCAGGACGTATTGCGTCAGCGACAGTGGCTTGCGACGTGCGATTGAAGAAATTGTCCGTTGCAACCTGGCGGTTGGCATGTGGTCCGGGCCGGGACAGGCTGCGCCGAACGACACAACGTCCGGGCGGCGCGAATCGAGAACTTCCTGGACCAGGGCGCTGATTCCCACCAGTCGTGGTGCGCTCGGTGGATTCGAAATTGAAGGCTCGTCCGCAACCGGCCTGCGATGGCGCACGTAGTATCCCGCGTTCGGGCGAGCCTCTATCAGGCCGAGATTTTCCAGGACTTCGTAGGCCCGCAGCACCGTCGCTATCGACACCTTGCGCTGGGTGGAAAGGCGCCGCACGGACGGGACCCGCTCACCGGCGCGCAGGGTACCTGCGGAAATCATCCCCGAGATCGAATCGGCGACCGTTTCATAAAGTACGGCTTGCTGTGTCATACAGGCACTTTACTGAAGGATGGACAGGTTGGAACAGATACAGCTCGTCGTGCGATGGACCATAACAGTTTTCGCAATGGCCAACTGTAACGTAAACAATTTCTCATGGGTGCATCTGTAATGGCCGGGATCCGCTACCTAACATGGCTGCATGAAACCGGCCCTGCAAGATACGGTCCTCGACCTTCCGCCCGCGCAGATCTTGCGCTTGCCTGCCGCCGCGGGCGTAACAATCAGTTGCGATGGCGGCACCTTATGGGTGACGCAGGAAGGGTGTGCGCGGGACGAGTTTTTGTCGGCGGGCGAGTCGCTTCAGGTTGCTTCCATCGGCGTAACGCTGGTGGAGGCAATCGGCAATACGGCTGCAAGGCTGACGCTGCGCGCGGGTCATGCGTGTGTCCGCGTTATCGTTGCCACTCAGGCAAGGGTGGCTTTCTAGAAAAACCTGAATTGGTCCGCACGCGCCGCCGATCACCGCCGGCGGGCGCAGGGCTGATTGCGTCTATTTATAGACAAGCACGGGAATCTTCGAATGCGAGAGGACTTTTGCGGCCTGGCTACCCATCAGCAGCCCTGAAATTCCGGTGCGGCCGTGCGAGGCCATGAAAATCAGGTCGCACTTTTTCTTCTTCGCGGCAGCGACGATCGCTTCCCATGGAGAGCCGCTGTCGAGCAAAAAGCCGCTGTACTTTACCCCTGCGGCCTTTGCTTCCTTTTCGATCGTGGCGAGAAAGCGCTCAGCCGTTTTCTTTGAGCGAATATCCCATTCCTCGCGTGATATCAGGTCAGGGGGAAAGTATTCGCCGTAAGCCAGAATTTCGTATCGTTCGGCAGAATAGAAACCGGTGACTTTGGCGCCGACCGCCCGGGCTAACGCCACACCCGCCCTGACGGCTTTTCTCGACAGCGCAGAGCCGTCGGTTGGAAGCAGAATATGTTTAAACATCATGCACCCCCGCGTCGCATGCCGTCCGGTTTCATAGTCTACGCCGCCACGGCCGTGCCGTTACGCGTGCGCCAGACGAGCATGCGGTATAGTGGAAAAAATCCCTCCATAGATCCTAACTACTTTGACTCCGCATACGCTTGAAGTTCTCCGGCTTCTGGAAGACGGAGAATTTCATTCCGGCGAGACGCTGGGAAGGGCGTTGGGCATCACACGCGGTTCCGTATCCAATGCCCTTGCTGATGTTGACGCCCTCGGGCTTACCGTCTTCAAAGTTCATGGACGCGGCTACCGTCTGGTGACGCCGGTGCAATGGCTTTCCCGCAAGCGCATCATCGGTCATCTGGGCAAGCATTCTGCCCGATTCGAGATTGAAGTCGTCGATCAAACCGGCTCGACCAATACCGATATGCTGATCCGTGCCGCGCACGGAGCCCCCTCTGGCAGCGTGCTTGCCGCTGAGTCCCAGACGCAGGGGCGGGGCCGGCGCGGACGCGACTGGCAGTCGAGCCCGGGCGGCGCGTTGACCTTCTCCATACTATGGCGCTTTGACCAGGGGGCTGGATTCTTAAGCGGACTCAGTCTGTTGGTCGGCATCGCGCTCGCCCGCGTGCTGAGGAAGCACGGTGCCGGGGACGTCATGCTCAAGTGGCCGAACGATCTGCTTTGGCGGCATCTCAAACTGGCCGGAATCCTGATCGAGCTTGCTGGCGACGTAATGGGCCCGACTGTCGCGGTCATCGGCATCGGGATAAATTTTCGTCTGCCCGAGTCAGTGAAGGCGCGCATCGATCAGCCGGTCGTGGACCTTGCAAGAATCGGAGTCGTGGAGGATCGCAATTATCTGTTCGCCGAAATCTTGAGCGAGTTGGATAGCCTGTTGAGAAAATTTTCTACGGAAGGTTTTTCGTCGTTCCGCGAAGAGTGGGACCGGTTGCATGCCTTCCAAGATAAAATGGTGCGCATACGCATGCCGGACCGATCCGAAATAGAAGGCCGCGTGCAGGGTGTAGGCGACGATGGCGCACTGGTGGTGCATACGCGCTCCGGATCGAAAAAATTTTACGGCGGGGAAATGAGCCTGCGTGGTAGAGCCTGATGTTTGTTCTGTACATTGATTGAGCCAATCTTGATTCTTGCAGTGGACGCCGGCAACAGCCGGGTGAAATGGGCGCTGCATGACGGGCGCAGCTTCGTGGAGGACGGCTGGGTCACGCATGCCGACATAAGCGCTCTCGATGCGCAGTGGTCGTCCTTGCCTGCACCGTCGGCGATTGTGATCGCCAACGTGGCTGGCGATGACGTGGGCCAGAGAATGCGCAAATCCTGTGAGCGCTGGAAGATTACGCCGCGCTTGGCTGCCAGCGTACAGTCGCAGGCGGGGGTTTCGAACTGTTACGATGACCCGTCGCTCCTCGGTGTCGATCGCTGGGCGGCATTGATCGGCGCGCGTAGGTATTCGCCCGATCCGTGTGTGGTCGTGAATGCCGGTACCGCCATGACGGTCGATGCGCTGACCGCAAAAGGACAATTCATCGGCGGCATTATCGTTCCGGGTTTCGACCTGATGCGCGAATCGCTTGCTGCTCATACGGCGCGGCTTACCGCGCAGCACGGCGAGTTCAAGTCCTTTCCGCGTACGACTGGAGATGCGATCACCAGCGGAGCAATCCAGGCCTTGTGCGGAGCGGTCGAGCGCATGCGCGATGCGATGCTCGTGGCAGGGCATAAGGAGCCTGCGTTGATCTTCAGCGGGGGTGCGGGCGAACTCGTGGCGCAGCACCTGGCCCGGCCGGTTCGCGTCGTCGACAAACTCGTTCTAGAGGGACTGGTGCAGATCGCTCTGGAGCTGCCATGAGGTGGGGATTCTTCTTACTGCTTGCCGCGAACCTGGGACTTGCTGCGTTTGTTTACCTGAAGGATCGATTGCCGAATCCGGATGCGCAAATCCGCGCGCAGCAATTGAATGCCGATCAGGTCCGCATCGTTGCGCCGCGACTCGTTGCACCTCCAAATCCGGCTGTAACGGCGCAGCGTTCTGGCGTGTGCGTGGAGTGGGGCAGCTTCGGCGCGGCCGCGTTGCCGAAGGCCCAAGCTGCACTCGACTTGCTTGGAATCGGCGAGCGGACGCGTACCATCGATGTAGCCGTAACGACAAGTTATTGGGTTTACATTGCGCCTCTTGGATCGCAGACAGACACGAACAGGAAGGCAAGCGAGCTGAAACAACTGGGAGTGACCGACTATTCAACGATTCTGGAATCGGGGCGCTGGCGCTATGCCATTTCTTTGGGCGTCTTTCGCAATGAAGACGGCGCGAAAAAGCATCTGGCATTGCTGCGGGGAAAAGGCGTGCGCTCGGCGCAGCTTGGCGAGCGGGAGCAGAGGGTCGCCCAAACGGCATTTCTTGTGCAGAATCCGTCCGAAGCACAGTCGGCGCAACTAGTGAACCTGAAGACCGAATATCCCGGCTCCGAGTTGCGGGTTTTGGATTGTCCGCCGTCCTGAACTCTGGCGCTAAGCGGGGGCCAGCACCCGCGATCCGTGTCCGTCACTTTTGAGTTCCAGTGTGCGAGTGTGGAAAGCCTGCAGTGACGTGCGATGCCCGATGCTGATGATAGTCGTCTGCGGCAGTCTCTCTTTGAGCATTCGGTAGAGTTCCTGCTCGGCGTTCTCATCGAGCGAGGATGTTGCTTCATCGAGGAACAGCCAGGCCGGTTGTTGCAATATCGCGCGGGCGAACGCCACGCGTTGTTGTTCGCCAGGCGATAGTTGCATTGACCAGTTTTGTTGCTCGTTCAGGCGCGCAATCAAATGCGGCAGCCCGACGCTTGTCAGCGCATCGCTGACATTTTCGTCGGAGAAACCGCGCTCCCGCATGGGATAAGCAATCACCTCCCGCAGGGTGCCGATTGGCAGGTAGGGGCGCTGCGGCAAGAACAGTCCACGAAGATTGCGCGGCAAGCGGACTTGCCCGGATCCGAATGGCCAGATTCCGGCAATGGCGCGAAACAGCGTGCTTTTGCCGGCGCCCGAAGGACCACGGATCAGCACGCTGTCGCCGGGATTGACGACTGCGCTGGAAGTAGAAAGCAAGGGTGAGCCATCGGGAACTGTCAGCGAGACATTGTCGATTACCAACTCTGATTCGGAGTCCTGTATTTGCTGTACACCGGATTTGCTGCGCATTTCCGCACGCGCATTGTCAATCGCGTCATGGAATCCGAGCAGACGATCTGCGGTGGCCTTCCAGGTTGCAAATGTGTTGTATGCGCCGATGAACCAGGACAATGATCCCTGCACGTGTCCGAACGCACTGGAAATCTGCATCAGTCCGCCTAGTTGGAGCGTCCCGGCGAAATAGCGGTTGCCCGCGACGGCGAACGGAAAAATAATGGCAGCCTGGTTGTAGCCGATGGTGAAGGTATTCAGAATTTTCTGGCGCTTCATGATCTGCCACCAATTGTCCACAACGTTGCGAAATTGCGAGCGGAAGCTGCGCATTTCGTCCCGTTCGCCGTTATAAAGGGCGACACCTTCGGTGTTTTCGCGAAAGCGCACCAGTCCGAAGCGGAAGTCCGCCTCGAAGCGTTGCTGACTGAAATTCAAGCCGATCAACTTCTTGCCTATCTTGTGAGTGAGCCACGTGCCAATAACGGCATAGACCAGTGCCGCCCAGACCATGTAGCCGGGTATGACAATATTGCCGCCGTTATAGGGAATTTCCAGCGGTCCCGACAGGCCCCACAGAATGCCGATGAACGAGCCCAGCGTGACCACTGCGTTGAGGAACCCAAGCGCAAGGTCCAGTGACTGATCAACAAATATCTTCATGTCTTCCGCAATACGCTGGTCCGGGTTGTCAGCTGGATTCCCGCTCAACTGCAGCCTGTAATAAGCGCGGTCGCTCAACCACTGGTTGAGATAGCTGTCCGTCAGCCAGCGCCGCCAGCGAATCTGCAGCATCTGGTTCAGGTAAAACGCGTACACGGCCATCAAGATGTAGATGGTCGCCAGCATCGTGAAGCGCCCCATCAACCTCCAGAAGGATGCCTTGTCCTTTTCTTGCAGTGCATTGTAGAAATCATTATTCCAGTAATTGAACAGCACGTTCATGTAGACCATGGCGAGCGTCAAGGCGATGACCGCGGCGAGCAGAAACCATGCGGTGAAGCGCTCCTCCGACGTCCAGTACGGTTTGATCAGGCGCCAGATATCACGCAGGAATTTAAATCGAGCAAACATGAATGTTCCTTACGGAAGAAATCAGGATTTTCGTATTCGGGACAGAAGTGCGGTCGTCGAGCGCTCAAACTGAAAGGGGATCGATTTCACGGCACCGCCCCAGCCCAGTACTTCTCGAGCTCCGACAATCTGGTCCACCGGCCAATCCCCCCCTTTTACCAATACGTCCGGCCGGCAAATCAGGATGAGGGAGAGTGGCGTATCTTCTTCGAACCAGGTAACGAGGTTCACGCTTTCCAGCGCCGCCACCACGGCAAGGCGGTCCGCCAGCGGATTGACCGGCCGGTCGGCGCCTTTGCCGAGCCGTTTGACCGACAAATCCGAATTCAATGCCACGATCAGACTAGCGCCGAGCGCTCGCGATTCAGCCAGATAAGTGGCGTGCCCGCGATGCAGCACATCGAATACGCCATTGGTGAAGACGAGCGGCCGGGACTGCAAACGCAACCGCCCGGGCAACTCCTCGGGAGGTACGATCTTGGTTTCGAAGGTGGGAGACAGGCTCATTGTGCTGGCCGCCATAATACAGGCGGGGCGATGCGAAGTGCGTGGAGGCTGGATTACGCCGCGAGGCGGCACAACTGCTCGCGGTTGCGGGACAAGTCCTGAACGAGTCGGACCGGTAAATGGAACAGGCTTGCTAGAATGTGCGGGCTCATTATCAGGATCTTGGCTATCCAGTCCCGATCATAGCTGAGTGCGAGTCCAGCCAGTGCTCCAGCCAGGATGGATCAGGCAGTCGCCCGTGCACGGCGTCGCTCGGAAACAGGTCCTTGTTCACATGAAGATTGGCGAGATGCATTGGCTTGCCGCTCGAAGCCACGACCAAACCCACTTTGGGGATTGCGTTCCGGGGAACATTGTCGTCGATGGTCCAGCGGACACTCTATTAAGGCCTTGAACAATTCAGGATAGAGCGTCGTTGGGCAATTTATTGTGGTTCCGTGACTTTTACAAAGCCAAGTGACAATTCAATTTTCCAATCTCAAGAGTATAACTTCTCCGAAGAGGCCGAGTTTTGCAATTGTTTGATCATATCCGCCATTTTTTTGATGCTGTCGACCGGCCTAACGCCTTTAGTCAAATTACGCAGCCGCGAAGCCCCCGGTCCTGCCCGGCGATGCGAGGCGGCAGCAAGCGCGACGCACAATTGCCCTATGGCCAAAACTCTGGCTAAGCGCTACGAAACCGCGCTGGTATGGTTCCGGCGGGATCTGCGCGATTATGACCACGCTGCTCTGTACCACGCGCTCAGGGATGCGCAGCAGGTGTATTGCGTATTCGTATTCGATACGGAGATACTCGACCTGCTCACAGACCGTCAGGACCGGCGCGTCGAGTTCATCTGGCACAGCGTCGATGAACTGGCCCGCTCACTCGGGGAAATGGGGGGTGGATTGCAGGTGCAGGTCGGTCGTGCACGGGACATTGTCCCTATGCTGGCCCGTAAAATTGGGGCGCAAGCGGTCTATGCCAATCACGACTACGAACCGGTCGCCAAGGAGCGCGATGCGGAAGTCGGACACCGCCTCGATCAGAATGGTTGTGTCCTGCATACCTTCAAGGACCAGGTTATTTTCGAGAAGGACGAAGTTCTTACCCAGGCCGGGCACCCGTTCACGATCTTTACGCCTTACAAAAGGGCCTGGCTCGCCAAATTCAGCCCGTTGCACTGCAAAGCCTACCCCGTCGACCCCTATCGCGATGCCCTCGCGCGTGCCGGATCGATGAAGCGCCCATCTCTTGAACAGATCGGTTTCAGACCGACCAACCTCAAGGCGATGAGACTGCCGACCGGGATGACCGGCGCGCGCACGATGTTTCAGGATTTTCTCGAACGAATCGACGAATACCGGGACAGGCGCAATTATCCCGGTGTTCGCGGCGTGTCGTACCTGTCGGTGCATCTGCGCTTCGGCACCATCTCAATCCGGGAATTGGTGCGCATGGCAGCGTCAATTCAAACCGGGGGCGCGCAGACCTGGCTATCCGAGCTGATATGGCGAGATTTCTATTTCGGCAACCTTCACCATTTCCCGAATGTTGTGGGGCACGCGTTCCAGACGGAATATGAAGCGCTGCACTTTACGAATTCGCAACCTTATTATTCCGCGTGGTGCGAGGGGCGCACGGGGTATCCCCTGGTCGATGCAGCGATGCGACAACTCAATGAGACGGGCTACATGCACAATCGTCTGCGTATGGTTGCCGCGTCGTTCCTGGTCAAGGATCTGAACGTGGATTGGCGCTGGGGTGAGGCCTACTTTGCCCGGAAGCTGAACGATTTCGATCTTGCCGCCAATAATGGAGGATGGCAGTGGTCGGCTTCCACCGGTTGCGACGCATCGCCCTGGTTTCGCAT
>JANMYN010000487.1:0-2455 GCA_031382195.1 Betaproteobacteria bacterium | reverse complement strand
GGCTCTTCCAGCCAGCGCGGCCGCAACGGCTCCAGCAAGCGCGCGCCTTCGAGGGCGGTGGCCAGATCCCAGCCGCGATTGACATCGACCATCAGATCGTTGGCCTCACCGATCACCTCACGCACGAGCGCCAGCCGTTCGATGTCCTCGGCAAGTCCGGCGCCGCCGGCTTTGGCCTTGAAGCCGGTATGCCTCTGGGCTTTCAGCATTTCGATCTCGTCGCGCAGTTCGGCCTAGAAGTTATCCGTAAATAATGTTTATCTTCATACGCACCTTGCGAAACGCGATGATCGCGGCGGCGAGGTAGTTAAGCGCGAGGAAGCTGCGCTCAAGCTTCTCATAGCGCACGAGCAACTTGCGAAAGCGGTTGAACCAACTATGGCTGACCTCCACGACCCAACGACGGGCTTTCTTGTTTGGATGCCGTTGCTTGGCCCTTTTCTCCTGCGAGCGGCTGACTACATGCGCAATGTAGCCGTGGCGCTGGATGATTTGCAATGCCGGCTGGCCACGATATCCAGCATCCAGACACAGATGCTTCGAGCGACGCTCGGCCGGAACCTCGCGCTTGACCATGATGGACGACAGGACGGCGTCGAGTTGCGAGACATCATGCCGATTCGCTCCGGTCACGACGAGCGACAAGGGGACGCCACGGCCGTCGACGAGCAGATGGCGCTTGCTGCCATTTTTTCCCCCGATCGGTCGGGTTACGCCCGACCTGCTCTTGTGCCAGCGGAGCCTTGAACATGGCCCCGTCAACGCTCTGCCATCGCCAGGCGATTCCCTCCATCTGGTCGTACTCCGCCAATCCCGCCGCCCAGATCGCGTCGAACACACCCGCCCGCTCCCATTCCAGGAACCGCTTGTGGATCGCGCTCGCGCTGCCAAAGCGCTCCCTTGGCAGCGCTTTCCACTGGCAGCCTGTTCGCAACACATACACGATGGCTTCGAACACCAATCGCGCCGGTTTGGGCTTGCGACCACCGCCCGCTTTGCGCACGTACTCCTTGTCCACCCCACGCGCTCGAACCGGCACCAGAGGTTCCACTCTCGCCCAGAAGTCATCGGTCACGACCCAAGACGCCACTCGTTTCTTCGCTGCCCGTTTCTTCGCCACCATCGCACCACTCCGTCGCCACGTCACAGGCGGCTCGGAATGGCATTATACTATTTACGGATAACTTCTTAGTCCAACCGCCTCACTCGCCCCTTCCGGAAAAGGCGAGCACATCTCCCAGATAGTCGTCCAGGTCCAGCAGTTCGCGTCTGGCTCTGGAGTGCGTGTGCTCCGCTCGCCACTGCGCTATTCGAAACACGCTGTTTCCGAGCTGCGCCGGCAGTCTTGTCAGGTGACGAAATCGCGCCTGCGCCAAAGGGAAGAAGGATTTCACCAAATCCTCCTCGATTGCGAGAATGGCTTCGCAACTCCCCGGATCACCCTGCCTCGCGCAGCGGCCGAATAGTTGCCGGTCGATTCGCCTCGAATCGTTTAGCTCGGTCGCGATGACATGCAGTCCGCCGGATTCGGCAACGCCGGGGGCGAGCTTGATGTCTGTGCCGCGTCCCGCCATGTTGGTGGCCACCGTAATACAGCCGGCTACGCCCGCCTGCGCAACAATTTCAGCCTCGTGCTGATCCTGGCGCGCATTGAGCAGGCGATAGGGAAGTCTGGCTTCATCGAGCAACGTCGCAAGCTGTTCGGAAGCCGCAACCGAACGCGTGCCGATCAATACCGGGCGGCCCGCCGCGCGATGTGCCTCGATGCTTGCGATCACGGCCCGCCACTTCGCTTCGGAGCGTCCATAAATTTGACCCGGATAGCGCAGCCTGCGCATCGGCCTGTGCGTGGCGATCTTCGCCACGCGCAAGCGATAAACGGCCCACAGTTCGGCGGCGACCTCCTTTGCCGTGCCGGTCATTCCTGACAGATGAACATAACGGCGAAAAAACCGCTGGTAACTGATTCGCGCCAGTGTATCGCGGCGCCCGGTCACTTCGCACTCCTCTTTGATTTCGATCAATTGATGCAGCCCCTGCTCCCAGGATCTGTCCGGCATCAGGCGGCCCGTATGTTCGTCGATGATGACAACCTTGCCGTCGCGCACCAGGTAATGCTTGTCGCGCTGAAATATGTACAACGCCGTCAGACCTTGCTTGACCAGTTGCTCCCGGCGACGCGGTCCCCGCCAGATTCCGGTCAGCATCTGGGCGAGTTGTTCAAGCTTTCTCTCCCCATTGTCGGTAAGTTCAATGCCGCCGTTTACGACGACGTAATCGGAGTCGGTTAAATCTTTCGCCAGGCTCAGGGTCTCGCGGTGCATCACTTCTTCTTCGCCGTGCCTCGCAGCTTCTCGTAGGTCCCCTTCACCACGCCGCTCGTCGAGCGCTTGGCCTTGCCATCCGTGATGGCCAGCAGCGCGTCAGCCACCCGGCTGGCGTTCGAGGTGAAGTG
>JANMYN010000387.1:0-1781 GCA_031382195.1 Betaproteobacteria bacterium | reverse complement strand
AGCGAGAACTTCGCGCGCCAGGCCGCGCGTGCCGGCGTGCGCAGGTTCGTGTTCCTGAGTTCGGTCAAGGTCAACGGCGAGGCCAGTGCGGAACACCCCTTCGTGGAAAGCGATCCTGTTATGCCGCGGGATGCGTACGGCGTATCCAAGGCCGAGGCCGAGAAGAGGCTGCGGACCATTTCGACCGAGACCGGAATGGAGGTCGTTGTCGTGCGCCCGCCGCTGGTCTACGGTCCCGGCGTCAAGGCAAATTTCTTGAGCCTGCTGCGTGCAGTCGATTCGGGGGTACCGTTACCTTTGTCATCGATTTCCAATCTGCGCAGTCTGATTTACGCCGGCAATCTGGTCGATGCGCTGGGTGCCTGCCTGGAGCACGAGGCCGCAGCCAATCGAACGTTTTTCGTCAGCGACGATCACGACGTTTCGACCCCGCAACTCATCCGGGAGATCGCCTCCGCACTGGGAAAAAAGCCGCTGCTTTTTCCGTTTCCTCCTGCACTGCTGCGCGGCGCCGGACTGCTCACAGGGCGCAAAGAGCAGGTCGCACGCCTGACGGGATCGCTGCAGGTGGATATATCCTCGATAAAGACCGCACTCGCCTGGCAACCGCCGTTCACGTTGCAGCAGGGGCTGGCGCAGACTGTGTCCTGGTATCGTTCAATGCGCCGCTGACGCCAGTCATTTCCACAAGAAAAAATCCGTAAGGTTGGGTGCAGTCCTGCTGAAGATTACGCGCGCTACAGGCGGTGCGTACCATCAAGTTTGGCAAGATTCCGGTCGAAGGTACCGAGTGGCAGATGCCCCGATTTCCGGGCAATTTCCAGAACGAGGCAATCGGAGAAACCCAGCGAGGGACGAGATCGGAAACGATCCAACGCCAGTGCAACGACATCTGAATCCTGAAGCGTCAGTTCTCTGTGGTTTAGCAGTCGGTCGATCGCATTCGCGATCTGCACTGGTGAGCGGTTATAAACCGCGTCGAGAACCCAAAGCGTTTCCGCCAAAACGAGGTGAGACACCCACGCCCCTTTTGCGACAAATGACTCGGCAGCTTTTACCTGATCCGCGTCGTCACGCGCGATCAGTCGCACCAGCAAATTGGTATCAACCGCGCGCATGCTTCTTCTGAATATATTTCCCGATGCCTTCCTTCAAGTTTACGGACTTTTCTTGCCGGGGATGACCGCCGGGAAACAGCGCTTCGTGTACTTCCGTCGAAGTGTGCCGCCCGGCTCTCCGAACAATTACCTCATTATTTTTCTCATCCCACTCGATGATGGATCCAGGCGCGAGCCCGAGTTTCTTGCGAATCTCGGAGGGCACGGAAATCTGACCTTGGGCAGTAAGTTTGGACTGGGCAAGCGGCATAATCGATACATTACCAAGGTAATAATTCAACGTCAATGCGTTGGCCAGGACTGGTCTGCTTCCTGCCAACTTATGGTTAATTCTTGGCGCAATTCCCTCCTAGTAGATGTTGCGAGATACCGGACAGTCCAAGTTTCGTCTTATATAATCGCCCCAATGGAAACCGGCGTCTTCGCATCAACGCTTGCCCCGCTGCTAGCCGGAATTGTCTCTACCCTCACGATGGTCGTGTTGCTGAGAAATCGCAGCCTTCCGCTCGATAGGCCAAACGAGCGCTCCCTGCACGTCGTGGCGGTTCCGCGCACCGGTGGCATTGCGATCTTGACAGGCATAGTTGTCGCCGCCTTGTGGCTTCGCGCCAGTCCCGGCCTGCTGGTTCCTGCCGTTGCGCTGGCCATCGCTTCCTATTTCGA
>JANMYN010000365.1:0-5466 GCA_031382195.1 Betaproteobacteria bacterium | reverse complement strand
TTCCACGCGTTGTCGAGCAATGAATTTTCCGGCAGAAAGATATTGTTGCTGAAGTAATGCGCCTCGATGCGCGCCAGGCCGAGCGCGACGACATCTTCCGAAAAATGCGCCACCGTGGATGGGCTGGGCAGCAGCGTGGAGCAGGAGCCTTCGTAGGTACTCCACTGGTGGGCCGCCGGCATGTGGATCAGCGGATCCGGATTGTTCAGCCGCATCGAATAGGCCGCCAGCAGGTTGCTGCGCTCCGGTTCGGGGATGAATTCGGAAAAACTGCGCCAGGCTTCGGGGTAAACGAAGCGAATGCCGTACAAAAACCAGTCGATCTCCATCCTGCGGCACAGAAAAATGCCGCGCAGAACCAGCGCGGAGCAGCGCTCGGGATGCGCCTGCGCATAGGCAAGTGCCAGCGTGCTGCCCCATGAGCCACCGAATACCACCCATTTTTCGATGCCGAGATGCACGCGCAGTTTCTCCATGTCGGCAATCAGGTGCGGCGTAGCGTTATCGCTGAGATCTCCATGCGGTCGCGAACGCCCCGCGCCACGCTGGTCGAAAATGACGATGCGGTAATGCGCCGGATTGAAGAAGCGGCGGTGCATCGGGCTGGCCCCGGCGCCCGGCCCGCCGTGCAGGAAAACGACCGGCTTCCCGCGCGGATTTCCGGACTCCTCCCAGTACATTTCGTGTCTTGGGTCCACACGGATCAGACCCGAGCGCGATGGCTCGATATCCGGGTAGAGCTCGGTGCGTATGCCTGGAGTCGGAAAATTCATGGGCACTGGTGAAGGACGACGACTGCTCGAATCAAGTGTTATTGCGGTCGCAGAATTGATTGAACCATAGCAAAAAGCCCGCTTCGCGACAAACCTCGATGTCGCGCAACGGAGCATTTCCAGCAAATGCCTCCCGTATAATCCGGGGCAAATCACATAACGGAGAGAAAATGGACGAGCATTTGCGCAAAAGCGCACTCGATTATCACAGCCTGCCGACACCGGGAAAGATCTCGGTCGTTCCCACCAAAGGCCTGCTCAGCCAGCGCGATCTCGCGCTCGCCTACTCGCCCGGTGTCGCCGCGGCATGCGAGGAAATTGTGCGGGACCCGGCAACGGCACGCAGCTATACGGCTCGGGGCAATCTGATCGGGGTTATCACCAACGGCACCGCAGTGCTAGGCCTCGGGCCAATCGGTCCGCTCGCGAGCAAGCCGGTCATGGAAGGCAAGGCCGTGCTGTTCAAAAAATTTGCCGGCATCGACGTATTCGACATCGAGATCGATGAGCGCGATCCGGACAAGCTGGTTGAAATCATTGCCAGCCTGGAGCCCACCCTCGGCGGCATCAATCTCGAAGACATCAAGGCGCCGGAGTGCTTCTACATTGAGAAGCAGTTGCGCAGCCGCATGAAAATTCCGGTGTTTCACGACGACCAGCACGGCACGGCGATCATTGTCGGTGCAGCGGTGCTCAACGGCCTCAAGGTGGTCGGCAAGGACATCAGCAAGGTGAAGCTGGTGTGCTCGGGCGCGGGCGCCGCGGCACTCGCCTGCCTGGACCTTCTGGTGAGTCTCGGACTATCGATGGACAACGTCTGGGTTTCCGACATCAAGGGCGTGGTGTACAGCGGGCGCAAGGAGGAAATGGACGATAATAAAGTGCGCTACGCGAAGGCCACGAAGGCACGGTCGCTGGCCGACATCCTGCCGGGCGCGGACATCTTTCTGGGCCTTTCCGCCGCGCGCGTACTCAAGCCGGAAATGCTCAAACAAATGAGTCCGAAGCCGCTGATCCTCGCCCTTGCCAACCCCGAACCGGAAATCCTGCCTGACGAAGCCAAAGCGGTGCGTCCCGATGCCATCATAGCCACTGGCCGCTCCGACTATCCGAACCAGGTCAACAACGTGCTGTGCTTTCCCTTCATTTTCCGCGGCGCGCTGGATGTCGGGGCAACCACCATCACGGAGCAGATGAAACTCGCCGCGGTCCATGCAATCGCCGAACTGGCACAGGCTGAGCAGTCGGACATCGTCGCGATCGCCTATGGCGAGCAGGAGCTGACCTTCGGTCCGGAGTACCTGATTCCGAAACCCTTTGATCCGCGTCTGATCGAGAAAATCGCCCCGGCGGTGGCGCTGGCGGCCATGGAAAGCGGCGTCGCAACCCGGCCCATTCACGATTTTGTTGCGTACCGCGATCAACTCTCGCAGTTCGTGTATCACTCCGGCCTGATCATGAAGCCGGTATTCAACGCCGCTAAAAAGAATCCGAACAGGGTGGTGTTCTGCGAGGGAGAAGACGAACGCGTGCTGCGCGCCGCGCAGATCGTCGTGGACGAGGGCGTGGCCAAGCCGATCCTCATCGCGCGCCCGGAAGTGCTCATTCCCCGCATCGAGAAATTCGGCCTGCGCATTCGTCCGGGCAAGGACTTCGAGATTGTGAATCCGAACTCGGATCCGCGCTTCCGCGACTACTGGCAGGAATACTATGCCCTGGTGCAACGCAAGGGCATTTCAGTGGATTATGCCAAGCGCGAAGTCACCCGGCGCACCACGTTGATCGGAGCGCTTATGGTCCGCCGCGGTGATGCGGACGCGATGTTGTGCGGAACCAACGCGCCGTTTTCGCTCCACGTGGATTACATTGCCACCGTCATCGGTTTGCGCAAGGGTGTCAACCAGTTCGCCGCGATGAACACCCTGATCCTGCCGAAACGCACGCTGTTCATCTGTGACACGTATGTCAACCCGGATCCGAGCGCCGAGCAGCTTGCCGAGATCGCGATGATGGCGGCCGACGAGGTGCAGCGCTTCGGGATCACACCGAAAATCGCGCTGCTGTCGCATTCGAATTTCGGCACGTCGCGCAATCCTTCCGCGCAGAAAATGAGCAAGGCGCGCGAAATTCTCGAGAAGCGCGCGCCGCAATTGGAAGTCGATGGGGAAATGCACGGTGATGCCGCTCTCGACGAGGCAATCCGCACGAAGCTTTTCCCGAACTCGCGGCTCAAGGGTGAAGCCAATCTGCTGATCATGCCGACGCTCGATGCGGCGAACATCACCTTCAACCTGATCAAGACCATTTCCGGCGACGGCATCACGGTGGGCCCGATACTGCTGGGCGCAGCCAAGCCTGTGCACATCCTGACGCCGACTGCCACCGTGCGCAGGCTGGTGAACATGGCCGCGCTCGCCAGCGTTGACGCCGCTTTTCAAAGGCAGAACTAGATCTTTCTTGAACACGAAGTATCACGAATACCCTCGCGATAGCGGGGAGTACCCTTTTAGGAAAAAAAGAAGCGGCACGAGGGAAGGCGATTCACGAGGGAAGGCGATTCAAACTAAACAATGGACTGCGTTCGGCGCCAATAATACTGCCGTGCAAAGTGGAGGCCGTAGCCAGCAAAGCCCCGGGTTAGCGGACATATCATCACCGCCATGGGTCTCCTGTTCCCGATTCTCCTTCGAGTACCTTCGTCTTTTCTAAAAGGGTACGCCCCGCTCCCTAGAAGGGTACTCCGACGTGCTACGCACGTAGGGTAATCGCGAGGGTATTCGTGATGCTTCGTGTTAACCGGACCTTTTCTTTAACAGGATTGAATGTCGCATGACCGAACCCAGGACCCAGCCGGTATTGTTCGAAGAGCGTCGAGCTGCGAACGGCGCACGCATCGGCGTCGCGAGACTCAATGCCGACAAAACCTTGAATGCGCTGTCGCTTGAGATGATCGACCTGCTGACCGAGCGCCTCGCCGCCTGGGCGGATGATCCAGCGCTGGCTCTGGTAGCGCTTGAAGGCGCCGGTAACAAAGCCTTCTCCGCGGGCGCGGACCTGCACAAGATGCACGAGACCATGCTTGCGCACCACGCATCGCCGCAGCGCGATGACATCCGCGGCAATGCCTACGCCGCCGGTTTTTTCGGCCGCGAATATCGACTCGATTACATGATTCACACGTATCCCAAGCCGGTGTTGTGCTGGGGACACGGCATTGTCATGGGCGGCGGCGTCGGCCTGATGTCGGGTGCGAGCCATCGCGTGGTGACCGGCGAATCTCGCGTGGCCATGCCGGAGATCGCCATCGGGCTTTACGCGGACGTGGGTGGTAGCTGGCTGCTCGGCCGCATGCCGGGTGCAACCGGCCTCTTCCTCGCATTGACCGGTGCCAGATTACAGGCGACCGACGCGCTGTTCGTCAAGCTCGCGGATTATTGCATCGATCATGCGCGTAAGCCCGCGGTTTTCGACGCCCTGCTCGCGCAAGCATGGACACGCGCCCCTGGGGATAATCATCGGATGCTTTCCGCCCTGTTGCACGACTTTGCCGCGGCCGATCTGCCACACGGTCCGCTGCGCGAGCACTTCGACCTGGTCAATAAACTTTGCGGGCGTGCACAATTGCAGGACATTGTGGCCGCGATCACCGGCTTGAAGACCGAAGATTCGTGGCTGGCCAAGGCCGCGGCGACGCTCGCCGCGGGGTCACCGAGCACCGCCGCGCTGAGCTACGAGCTGCAACGGCGCGCCAAGTATCTGTCGCTGGCCGACGTGTTCCGCATGGAGTTCGTGGCCGCGCTTCATTGCGCACGCCGGCCCGATTTCGCCGAAGGTATACGTGCGCTGCTGATCGACAAGGATCAGCGGCCGCGATGGCAGCCGGCGACGCTCGCGCTGGTCACGCCGGAATGGACCGATGGTTTTTTCGCCAGCCCGTGGAAGCCGGACGAGCATCCGCTGGCGGACCTGGGCGGATAGACAATAAATCGTTCTGGAGGACGCATGGTAAGCATGGAAAAACGGCTTGCAGTGGTGACCGGTGCCAACAGGGGCATCGGCCTGGAAATAGCCAGGCAACTCGCGCACAAAGGATTGCGCGTCGTATTGACCAGTCGCGATCAGAAACGGGGATTGCAGGTGCACAAGGTGCTGGCGAAAGAAGGGTACGAAGTGTTCTCGCATGAACTCGACGTGACCAGGCGCAGGAGCGTCGCCGCGCTCGCCCGGTATCTGTCCAAGGAACACGGCCGGGCCGATGTTCTGGTGAACAACGCCGGCATCATGACCGACAAATCCGCGACCAGCGTCCTCGATGAAAGCGAGGAGCTGTTCCACGACACGCTGGAAACCAATTTCTTCGGCGCGCTACGCTTGTGCCAGGCGGTTGTGCCCCTGATGCAGAAGCACCACTATGGAAGAGTGGTGAACCTGTCCAGCGGGCTGGGCCAACTCGACGACATGGGTGGTCCGCGTGCGAGTCGCAGCGTGCAAAAGGGCGCCGAAACGGCAGTATGGCTGGCGATGCTGCCCGACGGCGGCCCCACCGGTGGATTCTTCCGCAACAAGAACCCTATCCCCTGGTAGCTGTCTCCACCCAACGCAGATACCCTACGTGCGTAGCACGTAGGGTATCTGCGTTGGGGTTTTGACGTTTCAGGAGGTAGGAACAATGGCAGCGACACGGAAAGAGCGA
>JANMYN010000320.1:0-6118 GCA_031382195.1 Betaproteobacteria bacterium | reverse complement strand
CCGAGTCTTGCCGCTTCGGCGTCGTCGATGCCGAGATACTGCAGCGCCTGGCGCACATCCATATAAGACTTGCCGCAGGTCGCGATACCCAGCTTCGCATTCGGCGAATCCACGATCACCTGGTCGAGTCTGTTGGCCAGTGCGAACGCCTTTGCGGCCTCCAGCTTGTAGGTATGCAGACGCGCTTCCTGCTCGAGCGGCGCATCGGGCCAGCGAATGTTCAGCCCGCCTTCAGGCATTTTGAAATCGGTGGGCACGACGATGCGCACGCGTTCCGGACTGACGTTGACCGACGCGCTCGCATCGATGGTATCTTTCATGCACTTCAGCCCCACCCAGCAACCCGAGTAGCGCGACAGCGCCCAGCCGTACAGGCCGTAATCCAGCAGTTCCTGCACGCCGGCCGGATTCAGGATCGGCATCATCGCATCCACCATTGCAAACTCGCTCTGGTGCGCGGTCGTTGACGATTCGCAGGTATGGTCGTCGCCCATGAGGCAGATCACGCCGCCGAGCGGCGCGGAACCGGCCAGGTTGCCGTGCCGGAAGGCATCGCCGGTGCGATCCACGCCCGGGCCCTTGCCGTACCAGATGGCGTACACGCCGTCATACTTGTTGTCGCCGTCGAAGTGCGCCTGCTGGGTGCCCCAACAGGCCGTCGCCGCCAGATCTTCATTCACCCCCGGCTGGAATACGATGTTATGCGCCGCGAGATGTTTGCCGGCAGCCCAGAGTTGCTGGTCGTAACCGCCGAGCGGCGATCCGCGGTAACCCGAGATGTAGCAACCGGAGGTGATGCCGGCTGCGCGATCGCGCAGGTGCTGCATGATCGGCAGGCGCACGAGTGCCTGGGTGCCGGTGATGAAAACACGTCCCGACTGCAACGTGTATTTGTCGTCGAGCGCAACGCTGGACAGGGTCATGGCATTAGTCTCTTTATGGGTGGCACTTCCGGACCGTTCCGAGGCTTGCAGGACAATCAGGACAAGTCGTTATTTTCCTGGAATTTCCGGCCATTCTCCAGCATGCGGTCTGCGCCGGAATCATCATGGATTACGACCCGCTCCGCACGCCAGAATTCACCAGACAGTCGCGCCCGGCGATAGCGCGGTGCGCATCGGCACGCGCGACCGCGCCTGAACTTTACCCCGCAATCAGAAAGGGATGTCGTCTTCGAGGTCGTCGAAACCGGCACCTTTCCCCGCCCCCGCCGCCTTTTTCGCCGGGGCAGCAGCCGAACGAGGCGCGGCGGCTTCCTCATCCGGCGGCGCCATGCGCTCTGATCCGCCGGAGCGCGAACCGAGCATTTGCATGCGGTCGGCGCGTATTTCCGTCGTGTAGCGTTCCTGGCCTTCCTTGTCGGTCCACTTGCGGGTCTGCAATTTGCCCTCGATATAGACTTGCGAGCCTTTTTTCAGATACTCACCGGCAATCTCCGCTGTTTTTCCGAACATCGCTACACGATGCCATTCCGTCTGTTCCTGCTTCTCGCCCGCCTTGTCTTTCCACGTTTCCGTGGTGGCGATGGTGATATTGGCCACTGCGTCGCCGCTGGGCATATAGCGCACCTCGGGATCACGCCCGAGGTTGCCGATCAGGATCACTTTGTTAATCGAGGTCATTGCTCAACTCTCCCCTGCCAGTAGTTTGATGACATTTTGTTCGTCGAAGCCCTTGCTGTCCACTTTCAGATAGGCCACGCCCTCGCCGCTCAGGTTTACTTCGCGTACACCCGGCAACCCCGAAAGGCTGCGCAACAGCCCCGACGTGGTTTGCGTGTCAGACCGGGGTAGCTGATAACGGCGCGTTTCCAGGCTGCGCGGAACCTGCATGCCTAAGGCCAGCAGCAGCCAGCCGATCGCCAGCGTACCGCAGAAACCGAATACTGCCGGCGTGCCGTAGTGTTGCGACAGCCAGCCGCCGCTCGCCGCACCCACGAAAGTACCGATGAATTGCACGGAGCTGTAAACGCCGATGGCGGCTCCCTTGGTGCCGGCTGGTGCCAGCTTGGAGATCATGGATGGCAGCGTCGCTTCGAGCAGATTGAAGGCAGCAAAGAACACGAGCAGGCCGCCGACGAGCGCGGGCAACTCCCTGTCCGACAACATCAACATGGCGAGCGCGCCTGTCAACACGGTCACCGCACCGACAAATACCGGTTTTTGCAGTCCCCTGCGTTCCGCGAGCAGCATGGCGGGGAGCATCAGCGCAATCGCGCCAAGCATGACCGGCAAATACACACGCCAGTGACTGCCCGCGGGCAGGTGGGCCTGCAGCGCAAACGGCACCACCACGAAAAGCGCCATCAGGATCGCGTGTAACGCGAATATGCCGTAGTTGAGCCGCAACAGCTGCGCATCGCGCAGTATCGATAGCAACGATGCCTGCCAAACCGGCGGCTTGTGTGCGGCGACCGGCAAGGGTTCGGGGACGATTATGCGCACAACCAGCAGCGCCGCGATCGCCAGAAATCCGGTCAGCGCGAATATTCCAGGGACGCCCATGATGCGATCGAGCACCGGTCCGGCCGCCATCGACAGCGCGAACGTGCCTCCGATCGTCATGCCGATGATGGCCATGGCCTTGGTGCGCTGATCATCGCGTGTCAGATCGGCCACCAGCGCGATGACGGCGGCGGATATCGCGCCGGCACCCTGGATTACGCGGCCCAGAATCACCATATGCACGTCATGCGCCAGTGCGGCAATAAAGCTGCCGAGCGCGAAAATAAGCAGGCCGAGGTAGATGGTGCGTTTGCGCCCCCAGCGATCCGAAAGCCAGCCGAACGGGACTTGCAGGCAGGCCTGGGTCAGGCCGTAAGCGCCGAGCGCGATGCCAACCATGGTGTGGTTGCTTCCACCCGGCAGCTTCGCCGCGTAGAGCGCGAACACCGGCAGGATGATGAACATGCCGAGCATGCGCAGCCCGAAAATGCCGGCGAGACCAAAGCTCGCGCGCAACTCCTGGGGCGTCATGCGGTCTGATGCAGGCATTCGGAAACCGGACTGAACAGCGGGTTGGGAATTGCTTTTGAAGTGCAGTATATTAGCAGGTTGACCAAGCACTCATCTGGCGAATGGATTTCATCCGCGTACGCGGTGCGCGCACGCACAATCTGAAGAATATCAATATCGATCTGCCGCGCAACCGGCTGATCGTGATCACGGGATTGTCGGGCTCCGGCAAGTCCTCGCTCGCCTTCGATACGCTCTATGCGGAAGGCCAGCGCCGCTACGTTGAATCGCTGTCGACTTACGCGAGGCAGTTCCTGCAGTTGATGGAAAAACCGGACGTGGACCTGATCGAGGGTTTGTCACCCGCCATCTCGATCGAGCAAAAAGCCACCAGCCACAACCCGCGCTCGACGGTAGGCACCGTCACCGAAATTCACGATTACCTCAGGCTGCTCTACGCACGCGTAGGCGAGCCGCATTGTCCGGATCACGGCTTGGTATTGTCGGCGCAAAGCGTGGCACAAATGGTCGACCATGTGCTGCAACTTCCCGAAGACACGCGCCTGATGGTCCTTGCGCCGCTGGTGGTCGACCGCAAGGGCGAAAACCTGGAATTGTTCGACGACCTGCGCGCGCAGGGTTTCGTGCGCGTTCGCGTTGACGGCAAAGTGGTCGAGCTCGACAGCGTCCCGAAGCTCTCCAAGACCAAAAAACACACGGTTGAGATCGTCATCGACCGGTTGAAGGTCAGGGCGGACGTGAAACAACGCCTGGCCGAGTCGTTCGAAACGTCGTTGCGCCATGCAGACGGGCGCGCGCTGGCGGTGGAAATGGATGGCGGGACGGAACACCTGTTTTCCGCACGCTTTGCCTGCCCCATCTGCAGCTACTCCCTGTCCGAACTGGAACCGCGGTTATTCTCGTTCAACAATCCGATGGGTGCCTGCCCGCGCTGTGATGGTCTCGGCCAGATCACCTTCTTCGATCCGAAGCGCGTCGTTGCATTTCCGCACATGTCCCTCGCTGCGGGTGCAGTCAGGGGCTGGGACAAGCGCAATCAGTTTTTCTTTCAGATGATCGGCAGCCTCGCGCAACAGTACGGATTCGACGTCGACACGCCGTTCGAGCAGCTGCCGGACAACGTACGTGCACTGATCCTGAATGGCACTGGCCGCGATAAAGTGCGTTTTCTGTATGTCGGCGAACGCGGCAACAAATACCAGCGCGAGCATCCGTTCGAAGGCATCCTGCCCAATCTGGAGCGGCGCTATCGCGAAACCGATTCGGCCACGGTGCGCGAAGAATTGGCGAAATATCTCGCCAGCCAGGTCTGCCCCGAATGCAAAGGCAGCCGGCTGCGCCGTGAAGCGCGTCATGTATTCGTCGCCGGCAAGGCGATCTTCGAAATCAGCGGCCTGCAGCTGAAACAGGCACTGCAGTTTTTTCAGGAAATGAGGCTAACGGGCGCAAAACTCGCGATTGCGCAGAAGATCGCGCACGAAATCGTCAACCGTTTGCAGTTCCTGGTGAATGTCGGGCTGGATTACCTGGCGCTGGACCGTTCCGCCGACACCCTCTCCGGCGGCGAAGCACAACGCATCAGACTGGCTTCGCAGATCGGCTCGGGGCTGACCGGGGTGATGTACGTACTGGACGAGCCTTCGATCGGGCTGCACCAGCGCGACAACGACAGGCTGCTCGGAACGCTGAAGAAACTACGCGATCTGGGCAATTCTGTCATCGTGGTGGAACACGATACCGATGCAATTCTGAACGCGGATCATGTGGTGGACATGGGACCGGGTGCCGGCGTGCATGGCGGGCATATCGTCGCCGAAGGAACGCCGGCCCAGATCGCTGCCAGTGCCGAGTCGCTCACCGGTCAATTCCTGTCCGGGCGTCGCCACATCGCGCTGCCGCAGTTGCGTCTGAAGCCCCAGGCGAAGCAAATGCTTCGCCTGCTGGGAGCGCGCGGAAATAATCTGAAGAACGTGAACCTCGATCTTCCCGTCGGCCTGTTCGTCTGCATAACAGGCGTCTCGGGTTCCGGCAAATCAACGCTGATCAACGACACGCTCTACCATGCCGTGGCACGGCACCTGTACGGCAGCACTGCGGAGCCGGCGCCGCATGACGACATTCAGGGACTGGATTTCTTCGACAAGGTCGTCAGCGTGGATCAGAGCCCGATTGGACGCACGCCGCGTTCCAATCCGGCTACATACACCGGCCTGTTCACACCGATACGCGATTTGTTCGCCGGCGTGCCACTGGCGCGCGAGCGCGGCTACGGCGCGGGACGCTTCTCCTTCAACGTCAAGGGCGGCCGCTGTGAAGCCTGCCAGGGAGATGGCGTCATCAAGGTTGCAATGCACTTCCTGCCGGACATCTACGTCGCCTGCGATGTCTGCCACGGAAATCGCTACAACCGCGAAACCCTGGAAATCCAGTACAAGGGCCGCAACATTCACGAAGTGCTGGATATGACGGTGGAGCAGGCGCATGAATTTTTCAGCGCAGTGCCCGTCATTGCGCGCAAGCTCGATACGCTGCTCGACGTGGGCCTTGGTTATATCCGCCTGGGACAAAGTGCGACTACGCTCTCCGGCGGCGAGGCGCAACGCGTCAAGCTCGCGCTGGAGCTTTCCAAGCGCGACACGGGCCAGACGCTGTACATCCTCGACGAACCGACTACCGGCCTTCACTTCCATGACATCGAGCTGTTGCTCACTGTGCTGCATCGCTTGCGCGATCACGGCAATACCGTGGTAGTAATTGAACACAATCTGGATGTCATCAAGACCGCGGACTGGATCATAGATCTCGGCCCCGAGGGCGGCGATGGCGGCGGGCGCATCATCGTGCAGGGGGCCCCGGAAACAGTGGCCGGTTGCGCGTCGTCCTATACCGGAAGCTACCTGCGTCAGGTCATTGCGTCCAAACCTGCCCGCAGCCGCGCCGCAGCCGCGTAATCCCCTGATAAAACCGAAGAAGCCGGCATGACCCGGCTTCTTCGTTTTTTGCTAAGGCATCTTTCCTTGCGACATCCCGTCTATTTCCCGGCGGTCTTGGTCTCTTCAGCCACGTCGGGGCGATCCAGCAGTTCCACGAGCGCCATCGGCGCATTATCGCCCTGGCGAAAACCGAACTTCAGGATACGCAGG
>JANMYN010000548.1:0-2768 GCA_031382195.1 Betaproteobacteria bacterium | reverse complement strand
CGGCAATCTCCAGGCCCGGGATCATGCGCCCAAGATAGAAAGCGATGTGAAAGTCGAGCGCGTTTTTCCCCACGCGCTCACATTGAATTAACTCAACCTGATCGCCCAACGGTAGCAGCGCTTTGACGATGTCGGCATCGAACTTGTTTTGATGCGGCCCGTGGAAGAGCAGCACCCGATACTCTGCGCCACGGACCAACTTTAAATCCGCGGCCGTCGGCTTGACGTTCTCGAAATCGATCAAGATGTAGGTACGGCTCATCGTATTTTGCATCTATGCGCACTGGCGTTTATTCAATTATGCAGGCCTTCGATCCCCTAGTTCGTTGCTAACATCTCATACCCGTGTGCCTTCTAACCGGAAAACCGCGGCGCCAAGCGCGACCATTGTCCTTCCACCCCAAGCAGGGTTCTTGCGGCATGGCCCGGATATCCATGAGACTCTCCGTGCGTAGCAAGCCCTGTCATGGGCGTTTCCGCGAAGCGCAGCATGACCTCGATCGGCGTAATTCCTCCTTGCAGATACCACTCCAGGCAACGCGAGAAGTCATTCATCGATCCCAGGATGCTGCGGCTTTCGGTACGACCAAATCGCACTTCACGCATCGCTTCAGCTTCCCGCGTCGCGCATTGCGCGTCGACGCCAAGGTGCAGGAGCAACCACGCAGTCGCATCGCACAGTTTTGGCACCAGCGATTTTCGCAGGTCGATTGCCGGAAGCAGCACGGTTAACAGAGATCGCTCGCTCGTAGCCATGATGAATTGGGCGCGGCCGACATAAACCAGGTTGGCATACCAGTTTCCCAATGCACTTGTGGGCGGTAAGGATTCCAATTCCGGTTTGGCGATGTGCAATCGGCGCAGCAACTTCTGAGTACAACAGAGCGTGATCATCTCAAACCCGCTTCCTCATTCCAGCCGGTTCGCCCGGACGGCCTGAACCACGCGGCGTCGCGCGTCGATTGAGCGTGCGCTCGATTTGTTCCCTGAAACGAGAATCCCCGATCGCATATCCACCGTGCGTCGAAGTCCGGATTTCGCGCATGAGTTCCGGATCCAGGTCGGTTGCGAACAATCCTCGATAGGCGGCAAGGCGATTGGATTCCTCCGCAGCCAGTGCAAGATACTCGCCGTGCGGTGTGAGCCATTCCACTTTCTTTCCCTCGGCGTTCGTGGCGTAGCTGCTCCAGCGATAGTCGATCGGGTGCTTGACCATGTTGGCACGCACAGGATTCATCTCGATGTAGCGATAGCAGCCCAGCACGTAGTGCTGGGTCTGCACCAGACTCGACCGGAATCGCCCTTCCCACAAGGTGCCACTACGCTTGTAGACGCGATTCACATATTGCACGTAGCGCTGACCGAGGAACTTCATTACGAGCGACGGTCCGTTTACCAGATCGGAACTCAGTAGCAGGTGAAAGTGATTCGTCATCAGCACATACGCGTGCAGTGAACAACGAAACCGTTTGGTGAGTTTTGCGAGGTGATCGAGGAAGAAGCGATAGTCTTCCTCGGCAAAGAAACAGGCTTGCCGGTTGTTGCCGCGCTGGATGATGTGCACCGGCAATCCAGCGGCCTGCAGGCGGGGTTTGCGTGGCATTTTAGTCAGTATATTACTGATTCACTGTCTCTTTTAAAGGGGTCTGTCCCTGAGGTCCTGCTGGGGTCCTGAGGTCTCCTGAGGTCTTCTGAGGTCTTGCTCGGCGCGCCTCAAGGGGAGAAGAGTAAATGCCGCACCCACCTCTTCAAGCTAGACAACAACCCCTTCTATTTCTTCGCCGTCTTCGTGTTTCTTCGTGCTCTTCGTGGCTCAAGGGAACACTTGTGCCGCTCGCGGCGCGTGATGCGCAGTTATGTAGAGAAAATCACCCGGCAGAACGCGAAACCACTCTCAGGACCCGACAGCACAGGTCCGTGGATATCCATCGGCTTCCTCGGCTGAGCGGCAATTGCGGCTTTCGGTCCGATGATCCATCATCCGCGCAATGGAGCGCAATCAACAGGCTTTCGCTTGGATGTCGACTGAGCATCCGCAGAACAGGAGTGACTAGAAATGGGTTTGATCAGCAGAAGAAGATTCGTGGGCGGGGCACTCGCCGCTTCGGTAGCGGGCATCGGCATCGCGCCCCGGCGTGCTTCCGCGGCGGAGTTCAGATACAAGTTCGGGCACGACGTGCCCGCGACCCATCCGCTGCAATTGCGGATGGAGGAGGCGGCGAAGAAAATTCTTCAGGAATCCGGCGGCCGGCTGGAAATCCGCCTGTTCCCGAACAACCAGCTCGGGGGCGACACCGACATGCTGGCGCAATTGCGCAGCGGCGCGCTCGAGTCGATGAGCCTGTCGGGCAACCTGCTTTCCACACTCACCAAAGTCACGTCGGTGATCGGCTTGGGCTTCGCGTTTCCCAGCCACAAACAGGTCTGGGCGGCGATGGACGGAGATCTCGGCACGCACGTGCGCGGCGTCATCGAGAAATTCGGCCTGCATGCGATGGACAAGATGTGGGAAAACGGAGTCCGCCAGATCACCAGCAGCACGCACCCGATCAACACCCCGGACGACTTGAAGGGCTTCAAGATCCGCGTGCCGGTCAGCCCGCAGTGGACGTCGCTGTTCAAGGCGTTGGGCGCCTCGCCCACCTCGATGAATTTCAGCGAGACCTATTCGGCGCTGCAGACGAAGATCGTGGACGGCCAGGAAAATGCGCTGCCGCTGATCGAGATCGCCAAGCTCTACGAAGTGCAGAAGTACTGCTCGATCACCA
>JANMYN010000318.1:0-5905 GCA_031382195.1 Betaproteobacteria bacterium | reverse complement strand
TGCCGGAAAAATTTCCTGCGGGCCGCGGATTAAGACCGATGATCACTGCCTGTATGGTGCGCAGCATATCGTCGTCACAGCGCAACAGCTTCTTGAGGCGGAAATAGTCTCGCGCAGCGAAAACGTCCAGATGTTGTGTGACAACGAGTAAGGCTTCTTGCTGGTACGGCGTGTCTTCGGGCAATGCTTCCAGTTGCAGGGCGAGACATTCTCTGAGATTGCGCGCCCCGACACCCGGCGGATCCAGACTTTGAAGGTACTTCAAGCCGATGGTCAGTTCCTCGGCATCGATCTCGAGTTCGGCCGGTAGCAGGGCCGCCAGTTCGACGAGATCCTGGGTCATGTACCCGTCGTCATCCAGATTGTCGATCAGGAAAGCGATGATGCGCTTGTCCCGGTCGGGCATTTGCATGAGATTGATCTGATCCAGCAGATGATCGCGCAACTTCGCCGGTTCCGCGGATGCTTGCGGCGCTTCAGAATCGTCGTCCCCATCCTGCCCGCTGTAGGATCCATAGCCGTCGTCGAGGGACCAATCGGTTTCGCTGGCAGCGCGGTCGATCGTTGGCTCGCTCTCAGTGGGCGCCGGCGCGGATTCCGATTCGGTGCTCGACGTTGTTGTCGGGGTCAAGGTCAGGGGCGGGACCGGCGCATCGTCCTCGTCGTCCCGCTCCAGCAGGGGATTGTCCTGCAGAAAAGTCTCTATTTCCTGATTGAGTTCCAGCGTGGACAGCTGCAAAAGCCGGATGGACTGCTGCAGTTGCGGCGTAAGGGTCAGGTGCTGTGAAAGCTTGAGCTGCAGGGAATGCTTCATCGGCTGACTGTCGGTATCAGGCCCGGAAAGGAGCGGCCTGGAACTTCGAAGACGGTATGCGGGCCTTACAGCCTGAAATGCTCGCCCAGATAGACCTTTCTTACACTTTCATTATAAACGATTTCCTCGGGTTTGCCGGCCGCCAGCACGGAGCCATCGTTGATGATATAGGCGCGGTCGCAAATGCCGAGTGTCTCGCGCACGTTATGGTCCGTGATGAGTACACCGATGTCCCGTTCCCGTAGAAAGCGGATGATTTTTTGGATGTCCAGTACTGCGATCGGATCGACCCCGGCGAACGGCTCGTCAAGCAAGATAAAGCGCGGTTGGGTGGCGAGCGCCCGAGCGATTTCCACGCGCCGGCGCTCGCCGCCGGACAGGCTGATCGCCGGACTGTTGCGCAGGTGGGCAATGTGCAGGTCGTGCAACAGCGTATCCAGACGAGCATGAATCTCGTCTTCCGCAAGCTCGCGCAGTTCCAGAACTGCGCGGATATTCTCCGCGACGCTCAGCTTGCGAAAGATCGACGCCTCCTGCGGCAGGTAGGAAAGCCCGAGCCGCGCGCGACGGTGAATCGGTGTGTGGGTCAGCGCCTGTTCGTCGAGGAACAGTTCGCCGCCGTCCAACGCCACCAGACCCACCATCATATAGAAGCAGGTAGTCTTGCCTGCCCCGTTGGGTCCGAGCAAGCCGACCACTTCGCCGCTGGAGACATCCAACGAGACATCTTTGACGACTGTGCGCGCCTTATAGCGCTTCTTCAGTTTTTCCGCGCGCAGTTGGCTCATCGATGAATAGGCGGAGCGGACGTTTTGCCGTCATGGTTTCGGAGGTTGTACAGATTCGGAAGGTTTCAGGTCAATCGCGCCCGGCGAAGTGACGGATGCTCCGGGTTTCGGTTTGGGCTGGATGACCGCGCGCACCCGCCCTTGCGGATTGCCCGTGCTCGCGGCGGATTTACCGCCACCGATCACCTGGAAGAATTCGGTGAGCGCGTTGTAGGATATGTAGTCGCCACGGACTTCGTCGCCACCGCGTTGAATGCGCGCGTTGGTGAACATCTGCATCTTGTCGGCTTTGCTATCGTATTCGAGGCGTTCGGAGAAGCCTTCGATATATTCATCGAAACCTTCGCGCTTCTGGCGAAAATGAGCTGGATTGCCGTAGGCAATGCCGTACTGAAACCCTTCGGCATCCTGCTTAACGATGATCTTGTCCGCCTTGATGGTCAGCGTGCCCTGGGTCAGCGTTACGCTGCCGACGAATACGGCTTCTTTTTTGGCGTCATCCAGATCGACGCGGTCGGCCTCGAGGTTGACCGGCTTCTCGCGATCCGCGCGTTCGGCGATCGCCGGCGGCGACCCGCCGAGTCCGACGGCCAACGCCGTGACCGCCGCCATGCGAAGCAGGCTAGGGGCGAGCGCGGGTATTTGTTTTCTGAACAGAGCGCTTGGGAGTCGCATAACTGGCTTTCACCTCGGACAGCATTTTGATTTCGCGCGTGGCATTGTTGAATTCTAAGCCAACCGAACTGGCCGTGGAATTTCCGTCTACGATGCGCACGGGTTTGTCGGTCTTGGCGAGGTCTTTGTCGGGAATCACGTGCAGGAAGCTGGTGAACACGCCGAGTTCGGCGTTGCTCTCATAGGCCGAGCGGATGAGCTGCACGTCGCCGCGAAAGAAAACGTCGTCGCCGCCCTGGACGGCTTCGGCGGTTTCGGATCGAATTGTTAACGGCGCACGCTGGTAATCGAAGTAGACAAGCCGCGGCGACTCAAACTGCGTGCTGTTGTCGTCTGGAAAATGGACCATGCGCTTGGCCGCCAGCGAATAGCGACGCGTTCCATCCGGATTCATTTTCACCGCAGAAAACCCTTCGACTATGAAGTCCGGATCATGCCGGGTGCTGCCATCGGGCCGATGCGCGGGCGGCTGAACTTTACGGTCCAGCCAGAAGCTCATCGTCGCCAGAAGTGCGAGAAGGATCAGGGGAAACCAGGTAATGAGTCGGTCTTTCACGTCAGGTAAGTCCGTAGCTGGTTATCCAGAGCGCCCCGCGCCCGCAGCAGAAATTCGCAGGCTTCGCGCGCGGCACCCCGTCCGCCCGGCGCACTGGTGACGTAGTGAACGTGGTTGCGCACGACATCGGGCGCGTTGGGAACGCTCAAAGCTAGTCCGCAGCGGCGCAGCACCGGCAAGTCCGGCAGGTCATCGCCCATGTAAGAGGTTTCTTCTTCGGCGAGATCGAGCTTGCGCAGCAAACGATGATAGACTTCCAGCTTGTCGTCAACACCCTGCATTAGATGCGCAATGCCAATTTCCTTCGCGCGCAATGACACCATCTTGGATTTGCGTCCTGAAAGCAGCGCAGTCACGATGCCGCTCGCGGCGAGCATCTTCAGGCCTAGCCCATCGAGAATATTGAATGCCTTCATCTCTTCGCCGCTCTCGCTGAGATAGATGGTTCCATCCGTCAACACGCCATCGACATCGAAAATGGCAAGCCGGATGCGATGCGCCCGCGCAATCAGCCGCTTGTTCATTTTCCGACCCCCTGACGATCGTATGTGACTGCGAGCGGTGGCATGGTCAGATGACTTTGGCCCGCATGAGGTCGTGCATGTTCAGCGCGCCGACCAGGCGCTGATCTGCGTCCACAACCAGTAGCTGCGAGATTTTGTGCTGTTCCATGGTGTCGGCAGCCTGGGCTGCGAGTTGCTCCGGTCGTGCCAAGCGCGGATTGGACGTCATCAGTTTCCCAACAGTTAGGCTACGCAAGTCGCCGCCTTTTTCCAGCGCGCGCCGCAGGTCGCCATCGGTAAAAATGCCCACGACCCGCCCCGCGTCGCCGGTAACGGCCGTCATGCCCATCCCTTTCTTCGAGACTTCGACAATAGCCTCGGAGAACAAGGCGCTTTGCGGCACTGACGGAATGGCCTGTCCCGTACGCATGACGTCGTGCACGTGGGTCAGCAGCCGGCGGCCCAGGCTGCCACCGGGATGCGAGCGCGCAAAATCCTCCTTGCCGAATCCGCGCGCTTCCAACAACGTGACCGCCAGGGCGTCCCCGAGCGCCAGCGCGGCCGTGGTGCTGGCCGTGGGCGCGAGCCCGAGTGAGCAGGCCTCTTCCGCGACTCTGGCATCAAGATGCACATCGGCCTCGCGCGCCAATGTTGAATTCGGATTGCCGGTCATGGCGATAAGTTTGCCACCAAGACGTTTGATCAGCGGCACGATGAGCAGCAATTCGCCGCTCTCCCCCGAATTGGACAGCGCGATCATGACGTCATCGCGCGTCACCATGCCGAGATCGCCATGACTGGCCTCCGCCGGATGGACGAAAAATGCGGGGGTGCCGGTGCTGGCCAACGTGGAGGCAATCTTGCGGGCGATATGGCCCGACTTGCCGATACCGCTGACCACCACCCGGCCTTTGCAGCCGAGCACGATCTGCGCGGCACGGACGAAATTCGCGTCGAGCCGATCGGCCAACTCCCGTACCGCGCGCGCCTCGATCTCAAGTACGCGCCGACCAGATTCGAGCGCCTGCCCGGAGTCGAGATTTCCCAATTCTGCCATGGCGGTCGAGTATAACCCATGCTGGGAGATCGCCCTCACGGGGGCGAAAATTGCTGTGCTAGAGTCTGCTTGATCCAACCATTTATTGCCGCGCGCGTCCATGAGCCTCGGAATCCTGGAACTTGTGCTCCTGCTGCTTGCAGCAGCCGTCGTGGTCGTGGTGATTTTCAGGATTCTGAAGCTGCCGGCACTGCTTGGCTATCTTCTCGTCGGCGTCCTCATCGGGCCACACGCGATCGGCCTCATTACCGATAACGAGGAGACCCGCTACCTCGCCGAATTCGGCGTCGTCTTCCTGATGTTCAGCATCGGGCTGGAGTTCAGTCTGCCCAAGCTGATGACCATGCGCCGCATGGTGTTCGGCCTTGGATCGGCGCAAGTCGGCCTCACTTTGCTGATCTGCTTCGCGGCCGCTGTCCTGCTGGGCCAGGATTGGCGCACCGGACTGGTTCTAGGCGGTGTGTTTGCCATGTCGTCGACGGCAATCCTCGCCAAGATGCTCGCGGAGCGACTCGAACTCAACACTGAGCACGGCCGCCGCATTATCGGCATCCTCTTGTTTCAGGACCTGGCGGTCGTACCTCTGCTCATTTTGTATCCGGCGCTCGGCCAGACCGGCGAGGCCGCGGCCCGCGAATTATTGATTGCACTGACCAAAGCCGGTCTCGTCCTGTTTCTGCTGCTGACCGTCGGTCAGCCGCTGATGCGCCACTGGTTCACGCTGGTGGCACGACAGAAATCTTCCGAGCTGTTCGTGTTGAACGTGCTATTGATCACGCTCGGGCTGGCGTGGCTGACCGGACTGGCCGGCCTGTCGTTGGCGTTGGGCGCTTTTCTCGCCGGCATGCTGATCTCCGAAACGCAGTATCGCTACCAGGTCGAGGAGGATATCAAGCCATTTCGCGATGTGTTGCTGGGTCTATTTTTCGTCACAGTGGGCATGCGGCTGGATCTGCATGTCTTGGCGACCGACTGGATTTGGATCGGGGTCCTGCTGATCGCCGTGATAGGCGTCAAGGTCACCGTGATCATGGGCTTGAGCCGGTTGTTCGGCGCCGACCCCGGGGTCGCGCTGCGCACCGGCCTGGCAATGGCGGGCGCCGGCGAATTCGGACTGGTCCTGGTGGCGCAGGCTGGACAGCTGGAATTATTGTCGACAGCCGTGCAGCAGGTCACCCTGGCGGTGCTGGTCCTGTCCATGCTGATATCTCCATTCATTATCGAGCACAGCGAGCATCTGGCGCGCCGCTTCAGCGGCGCCGAGTGGATGAATCGCGCCATGGTATTGCACAACATAGCCATCCAGACGATGTCGACCGATAGCCATGTAATCATCTGCGGCTACGGGCGCAGCGGCCAGAACCTAGCGCGTTTTCTGGACAAGGAAAACGTTTCCTTTATTGCGCTCGATCTGGATCCGCAAAGAGTCAGGGAAGCGGCGGCTGCCGGCGAAAGCGTGGTTTTCGGCGATGCCGCAAGGCGTGAAGTTCTGATTGCTGCCGGCCTGTTGCG
>JANMYN010000297.1:0-1746 GCA_031382195.1 Betaproteobacteria bacterium | reverse complement strand
GCTGCGCGCTCCGTGGCGGCCCGGGTCGCAGCGGAACTGCGTACGCCGCAGGGTGAAGCAGTGGGATTCCAGGTACGTTTCACCGACAATACCAGCGCCGACAACTACATCAAGGTCAAGACCGACGGCAGCCTGCTGGCGCAGACGCAGGCGGACCGCTGGCTGTCGCAGTACGACACGCTGATCATCGACGAGGCACACGAGCGCAGCCTGAACATCGATTTCCTGCTGGGCTACATCAAGCAACTGTTGCCGCGCCGTCCTGAACTCAAGCTGATCATCACCTCGGCCACCATCGATGCGGATCGTTTTTCGGCGCATTTCGACAATGCGCCCGTGGTCGAAGTCTCCGGCCGCCTGTATCCGGTGGACGTCTGGTATCGGCCGTTCGACGAAGACGACGAGGACGAGCACGAGATCGATCTGCCGGAGGCAATCGTCAACGCCATCGACGAGGTGACCGCGCGCACGACCAGCGGTGATGTGCTGGTGTTTCTTCCGGGCGAGCGGGAAATCCGCGATGCGGCCGAGGCGTTGCGCAAGCATCATCCGCAGGGCATGGAAATCCTGCCGCTGTTTGCAAGATTGTCGGCACAGGACCAGGAACGCATTTTTTCTTCCAGCGACGGTGCGCGGCGCATCGTGCTGGCCACCAATGTGGCGGAAACTTCGCTGACCGTGCCCGGCATCCGCTTCGTGGTGGATTCGGGTCTGGCGCGCATCAACCGCTATAGCTACCGCAACAAGGTCGAGCTGCTGCAGGTCGAGAAGATCTCCCGCGCATCGGCGAACCAGCGCGCCGGACGCTGCGGGCGCGTCATGAACGGCATCTGCGTGCGGTTGTATGGCGAAGAGGATTTCAAGGCGCGCGCCGAATTCACCGAGCCGGAGATCCTGCGTTCGTCGCTTGCCTCGGTGATCCTGCGCATGGGGTCGCTCAAGCTCGGCGACATCGAGGATTTTCCTTTTGTCGATGCCCCGGCCTCGCGCATGATCGCCGATGGCTACCAGTTGCTCGCCGAGCTGGGCGCCGTCGATGAAGCGCGTGCGCTGACGCCGGTCGGGCTGCAACTCGCAAAACTGCCGATCGACCCGCGGGTGGCACGCATGCTGGTCGCCGCAAAGCAGGAGGGATGCCTCAACGAGGTATTGATCATCGCGGCAGCCCTGTCCGTGCAGGACCCGCGCGAACGGCCGATGGAAAAGCGGGAGGCCGTGACCCAGGCGCACGCCGAGTTCGTCGACGACCGCTCGGATTTCCTGTCCTACTTGTGCATCTGGAAATGGTTCGAGGAGGCCCTGGTCCACAAGAAATCCAATCGCAAGCTGGTGCAGGACTGCCACGACCGCTTTCTTTCCTACCTGCGGCTGCGCGAATGGCGCGAGTTGCACAGCCAGTTGCATGCGCTGGTGGCCGAGATGGGCTGGCGGCTGAACGAGAAGGAGGCGCGCTACGAAGAAATCCATCGCGCGCTGCTGGCGGGCCTGCTGGGCAACATCGGTTTCAAGTCGGAAGAGGCGGGCCTCTATTTCGGCGCGCGCCAGATCAAGTTCGTCTTGAGCCCGGCCTCCGGACTCAAGAAGAAGGGGCCGAAGTGGGTGATGGCGGGGGAACTGACCGAAACCACGAGGCTGTACGCGCGCGGCGTGGCCGCGATCGAGCCGGAATGGATCGAACGGCTGGGCCTGCATCTGGCCAAACGCAGCTACCGCGAGCCGCATTGGTCCAAGGACAGCGGTTCGGTC
>JANMYN010000278.1:0-2008 GCA_031382195.1 Betaproteobacteria bacterium | reverse complement strand
CGATAATCTGGTACTGAATATGAGGTGAACCGGGTTTGCCAATCACCATTTACTAATCACCAATCACGGAACAATGACTATGGCAACTTACGACGACATCTTCGAACTCAAACCCGACCTCGACGGGTCCGGCCTGCGCATCGGCATCGTGGTTGGTCGCTTCAACCAGGATGTTGCCGACGGCCTGCTCTCGGCTTGCACGGCGGAACTCGGCAAGCTGGGCGTGGCGAGCCAAGATATCGAGATCGTGACTGTACCCGGCGCGCTGGAGATCCCTCTCGCGCTACAGAAACTCGCGGGCACAGGGCGTTACGATGCGATGGTGGCGCTCGGTGCGGTCATTCGCGGGGAAACCTATCATTTCGAGGTGGTGTCGAATGAATCCGCGGACGGCGTAATGACCGTGCAGCTCGATACCGGGGTGCCGATCGCGAACGGCATCCTGACCACGGATAACGACGACCAGGCCGAGGCCCGCATGCACGAGAAGGGCGCGCACTGCGCGCGTGCGGCCGTGGAAATGGCGAATCTGATGCAGGCGATCGATGAAAAACAGTAGGCGGCGTGCCCGCGAGTTTGCGCTGCAGGCCATTTACCAGTGGCTGGTCAATGAATCTTCTGCCGAGACGCTGCTGGCGCAATTGCGCGAGCAGAAGGAGTTTCCCAAGGCGGATCAGCCGTTGGCCGAGGCGCTGTTGCGTGGCGTGATCGGGAATGCCGATGTGCTGCGGCTATTGCTGACGCCTTATCTCGACCGCGAGATAAAAGGGTTGTCGCCGGTCGAGCATGGTCTGCTGCTGCTCTCCGCGTTCGAGTTGCGCGATCATGCGCAGACCCCGTACAAAGTGATCATCAACGAAGCCATCGAGCTCGCGAAGAGTTTCGGCGGCACCGACGGACACAAGTACGTCAACGGCGTGCTCGACAAGCTCGCCGCCGAACTGCGGCCGACCGAAGTGAGCTTGCGTCGCGTGCAGAAGAGCTAAACCGAAATTATCACCGCAGAGGTGCGGAGGCGCAGAGAAAAACTCGCAGAGGAAAGTCAGGGCTTGAAATTGAAATCCGAGCGGCCAACTTACCGAAATCGGATCGCAAGTTTTCTGCCACTAATTTTCGTTCGCCTTTCTCTGCGTCTCTGCGCCTCTGCGGTGAAAATTCCTTAATGGGGGAGACTAGAGATGGCAGAAGCAGCGGCACCGAAGAAACTGACGATTTTCGATTTGCAGGCCAAGGTCGACCGTGGAGAGAAGATTTTCCAGGTGACCGCGGTGGACTATCCGACCGCGCAACTGGTCGATCGCTCCGGCGTCGACTGCATTCTGATCGGCGACTCGCTGGGAATGACGGCGCTCGGATATTCCGGCACGGTGCCGGTGACGATGGACGAGATGATCCATCATGCCAAGGCCATCTCCCGCGCGGCCAAGCGCGCGCTACTGGTCGGTGATCTGCCGCTGGGCGCGTATCACGCCTGCACGGCGGATGCGATCAACAGCGCCATGCGCATGCTCAAGGAAGGCGGCACAGATGTCGTCAAGCTCGAAGGTGGAGAAGATTTCGCGCCGGTGGCCGAGGCGGTGGTCAAAGCTGGCGTCCCGGTCATGGCCCATATCGGCCTGACGCCGCAACTCGTGTCCAAGCTCGGCGGTTTCAAAGTTCAGGGCAAGAGCGCGGAGACTGGCGTGCAACTATTGAAGGACGCGTTGGCGATGGAGAAGGCCGGCTGCTTCGCGATCGTGCTCGAGGCAATTCCGGATCGCGTAGCGCAGGTGATTACCGAGAAGCTCACGATTCCGACCATCGGCATCGGCGCCGGTCCGCACTGCGACGGGCAGAACCTGGTGCTGCACGACATGGTCGGCCTGTTCGACCGCTTTACGCCCAAGTTCGTCAAGCGCTATGCGAATTGCTGGGACGTGATCGGCGCCGATGCCGATGGTCGGAATCGTGAGCTTCTCGGTAATCACCTGCGCTACGCGATCCGGAATGGCCTCGAGCACGATCGCGA
>JANMYN010000274.1:0-2012 GCA_031382195.1 Betaproteobacteria bacterium | reverse complement strand
CGCTGAATCTTTCAACGCCAAACCCGGCGCATGGAAAATCAGCATGACCACCCTGATCGCCGGCAACCCGATCACGCCGGAAGCGCTGGCGAGCATGCCGCCGGAAAAGCGCGCCAAGGTCGAGGAAGCCATGAAGGCGCGCGCCGGCAGGCCCATCACCATCACGCAGAAGACCTGCGTGTCGCAAAAGAATCTCGACCAGGACCGCATCATCAAGTCCGAGGCGCAGGACAGCATGTGCACGCGAAAAGTCCTGTCGAAATCCGCTCTTTAGTCCCGGAACGGGTCGAATTGGGACACGCCGCCGCGTTCATGCAATCTTTTCGTCCGGCTTTCTGCGTATCTCTGTGTCTTGGTGATAACTGTTTTTGTGCATGCGTTCAGGCGGCCGGATTCGGGTAGCGCAGCTGGATCTGGCTGATCTCGTCCAGCGTCTGCGCATCGAGCGTGAGTTGCGCCGCGGCGATGTCCTCCTTGAGTTGCGCCATCGTGGTCGCTCCGATGATCGACGCGCCCATGAACCAGCGGCTCGCCACGTAGCCCAGGGCCAGTTGCACCAGCGTCAGTCCGCGCCGCTGGGCGAGCGACGCGTAGGCATCCACCGCCTCGGAGACCATGGGCTTGCGGAAGCGCAAGCCGAGTGAATCGAACAGCGTGAAGCGCGTGCCGGCCGGCTTCGCCCCGCCCATGTATTTTCCGGAGAGAATGCCCGCGGCGAGCGGACTGTAGGCGAGCAGCGACATGTCTTCCCGAAACAGCGTCTCGGCGAGATCGTTGTCGACGTTGCGCGAGAGCAGACTGTAGCTGTTCTGCAGCGTAACCGGGCCGGGGAAGCCGAGCACGTCGGCCGCGCGGCGGAATTCGCACACCCCCCAGGCCGTCTCATTGGACAGGCCGTAGTGGCGGATCTTCCCGGACTTGATCATCGCGGCCATGCCGGTGACCTGATCGTAAATCGAGGGACCGTCTTTTTCCTTGCCGGGATCGAACGCGGTCGCGCCGAAATTCGGCACGTTGCGTTGCGGCCAGTGAATTTGATACAGGTCGATGTAATCGGTCTGCAGGCGTTCGAGACTGGTGTCCACCGCGTCGGCAATGACATCCGGCGTCAGGTCCGTGCGCCCGTTGCGGATCCAGTCGCGGCGGCCCGGCCCGGCGACTTTCGTCGCGATGACCAGGCGATCGCGCTGCTGGTGCGCGAGCCAGGTGCCGAGGTAGGCTTCCGTGCGCCCCTGGGTCTTGGCGTTCGGCGGGACCGGATACATCTCTGCGGTATCGATGAAGTTGATGCCCTCACCGATTGCATAGTCGAGTTGCTCATGGGCCTCCGCCTCGGTGTTCTGTTCGCCCCAGGTCATGGTGCCGAGACAAACGCTCGACACGTTCAATTCAGTACCGGGAAGATTTTTGTAGTTCATGACAGACTCCGGATTGCAAACAAGTGCCATAGCGTAGCTCAAAACGCACCGACGTCGGGTGCGGCCTTAGGAAGCGGGTAACGCCTGCAATTTGCCTACAAAAAAGGGCGCCAGTTGGTGCCCGTTCTCTCGTCTTTCAAGCTTGCGGAACTACCCCTTCACGCAAAGAATCTGCTTCAGGGTTGCAACGATCTCGACAAGGTCGGACTGCGCCGCCATCACGGCATCGATGTCCTTGTACGCCGAGGGGATCTCGTCAATCACGCCTTTATCCTTTCGACATTCGACGCCCGCTGTCTCGAGCGCCAGATCCTTGAGGGTGAAGTCCTTACGGGCCTGCGTACGGCTCATGCGGCGGCCGGCGCCGTGCGAGCATGAACAGTACGATGACGCCTCGCCCTTGCCGCGCACGATGAAGCTCTTCGCGCCCATCGACCCCGGAATGATCCCCAGCTCGCCGGCGCGGGCGCTCACCGCGCCCTTGCGCGTCACCCAGATGCGCTCGCCGAAATGCTCCTCGACGCGCGCGTAGTTGTGATGGCAGTTGGTAACTTCGCCGACGAAGCCGACATTGCGCGCCAGATTCTTCGCAAG
>JANMYN010000158.1:0-3906 GCA_031382195.1 Betaproteobacteria bacterium | reverse complement strand
AACCCCATTCACACCCGGAAGCGCGCTACGTCACGGTGTTACAAGGCACCTGGTGGGCAGGCACGGGCGCGAGGTTCGACCCGGATAGCACGACCCCGGTTCCGGCTGGAGGCTTCGCCGTGCATACGCCCGGCAAGGTTCACTACGACGGCGCCAAGGACGAAGAGGTGATCGTGCAGATCATGGGGATGGGGCCGAGCGCCACCAATGTGGTCAACCCCGCGGGAAATTAAGGCGGGGGTGGCTCCGTACCCCCGATCCCGGACAGCCGGAGAACATGGCTTTGCTCCCGCGACCTTGCCGCGGCGTCCCGGAGATTTCCTGTTGTAGAATCGCATCATTCATTTTCATCTTTAGCAGAAATCGTCATGAAATTCGCCAGTGTGTTGTTAGCCGGCCTGCTCGCGCTGTTTTCGAATGCGTACGCGGCGGATCCCGAGTATGACGGGCAGTGTGCGCTGGGCATGTCGGAAGGACATAAAATCGCCACCAATTGCTCGGTGCTGTGGGTGGGCAAGGACGACAAAATCTATTGCTTCATCAATGAAGAAGCCAAGCGCAAGTTTCTGCAATCTCCCGGGGACAATCTCAAACGCGCGCAGGCATTTTGGGAAGATCCTGAGAATCTGAAGAGACTCATCCGCCGCGAGTGAATCGTCGCGACGCCGGGTACCGGGCACAGGGTGTGACCGGTTGACGCAACCGCGTTGATCCAACGCCAAAAACCAGCGGGCTTGCCGGACCGGCGGGCGCGACCATCGGCGCGGGACCATTTACCGCCTTACGGTAGCCCGCAGGTCGTTGGCGGATTCGCCGCCCGCGGTTGCGAAAAGCATCGTTGGATCTGAACGGCCCGCTTCTTCCGAAGACGGGAAGCCCGGTATACTTGGCCGTGCTTCATTCGATCGTCGCGCGATTACGATTGCCAGCCGCCCACTCAAGGACAGCCTGAGGTTATTGCAGACGATGCTTGGCAAAATTGTAAAATTTTTCGGCGCTGACAAGGCGGCCGCACCGCAACCTGCTTCCCCCACTGGCGGCTTCAAAGACGCCGACCTGCTCATCGCTGACGGCAATCGCGCCGAAGAAGCCGGCGATTTTCTGGCCGCCTGCGAGCGTTATCGCATGGCCGTGGGAATCGCCCCGCAATACGCGAAGGCGCATCTGAATCTCGGCATCGGGCTCGAAGCCATCGGCAACCTCGAACTGGCTTCCAAGTCTTTTCAAGCCGCGCTCGCAATCGAGCCAGCGGACGTCTACGCCAATTACAACTTCGGCAGACTGCTATTCTCGAAAAACGCGCTCGCAGAAGCGGAACCCCTGCTGCGACGGGCCACTGAGGGCAATCCGGACTTTGCCGATGCGAGGGTCGTATTGTCGCGGTTGCTCGAGAGCAAGAATGATCTTGGCGGGGCCGCCGCGGAACTGGAACAGGCGCTGCGCATCCGCCCGGACTACTTCGGTGCCTTGTGCAACTACGCCGACGTACTCGTGAAACAGCATCGCACGGATGACGCAGTGTCCGCATTGCGCCGTGCGGTGGCGGCGCAGCCCCGCGACTTCGACGCGAACTTTAAACTCGCGTACCTGCTCGTCGAATCGGGCAAGGCCGCCGAAGCGGAACGGCTTCTCCAGCAGGCTTTGCGCAGCAAACCGGACTCGCTCGACGCGCACGCAATGCTGGTCAATGTGTATCTTGCGCAGGGGAACCTGGCGGACGCCGCCGCGGAAGCGGAAACGGCACTGAAACTGCGTCCCGACTGGCTGGACTTGCTGTTCGATTATGGCCTGATTCTAAAACGGCTGGCCCGACCGGTGGAAGCCCAAGCCGTATTCCGTCGCGCCATTGAAATCGACCGGACATACGTGCGCGCCTATCAAATGCTAGGCGCGGTCCTGATCTCCCAGTGCAGGATCCAGGACGCGCTGGAAGTTTTCAATGACGGGCGCAAGCATTGCGCCGATGCATTCGATCTCGAGTCACCCGAGATGTTTGCGCTGAACTGCCGAGACGACATTTCAATAGACGATTTGTTCGCCCGGCATGCCGATTACGGCAGGCGCCTGGAGCAGCTTTACCCGGCGCGATTCGAGCCCTTCGACCATGTCCCGGATCCGAGCCGGCGCCTTCGCATCGGTTATATCTCGGGGGATTTTCAGTTCCACGTGGTCCCACAGTTCCTGCTGCCGCTGCTCGAAGAGCGCGATCGGTCGGCATTCGAGGTGGTTTGCTATTCCACCGGCGACACGACGGACAAGATGACCGAGCGGCTGCGCAGCCTGGCCGATGTTTGGCAAGACACTGCGCGGAAGTCTGCAAACGAAGTCGCAGACCTGATCCATCGCGACCGAATAGACATCCTGGTCGACCTGGCTGGTCACTCCGGCGTTCCGAATCTGCGCGTATTCGCGCAACGACCCGCGCCGGTCCAGGCGACCTGGGTTGGTTATCTGAACACGACGGGGCTCACCCGAATTCAATACCGCATATCCGACAATCACTGCGATCCTCCGGGACTCACCGATTGCTACCACACTGAAAAGCTGGTTCGCCTTCCCCACAGCCAGTGGTGTTTTCGCCCTTTCGCCGAAGTCGATTGCGAACGGGAGGCACCGTTCAGTCGCAACGGTTATCTCACTTTCGGGTCGTTCAACCAAACGGTTAAGATCACGCCCGCAGTGCGCAGAATGTGGGGCGATATTCTCACACAAGTGGCGGACTCGCGTTTCACAGTGGTCGGTGTCGTCGACAACGATGCGCGGGAGGATTTATTCGCGGATCTGGAAAACGCCGGTGTCGATCGCGCCCGGATCACAATGCTCCCGTACATCCCGATCGAGGAGTACTACCGATCGTTCGGCGGGGTGGACATCGGCCTGGACACGACGCCGTTCAGCGGTGGGACAACGACCTGCGATGCGCTATGGATGGGCACTCCCGTGGTGACCGTTCCGGGTATGCGTTCCTGGTCGCGCAGCGCGGCGAGCGTTTTGACGACGCTGGGCCTGCGCGACTGGATCGCCGAGTCGCAGGAAGACTATGTAAGGCGTGCCGTACAATTCGCACGCAATCCATCCATCATCGCCGAGTTGCGCGCTTCGCTGCGATCGAGAATGCTGGCCTCACCGCTGATGGACAGGAAGCAATTTACCCGCGATATGGAGGAAGCCTATCGGCGGATGTGGCAATCGTGGTGCAGTCAACCCGGAGAATAACAATGTTGAAATGGTTCGATTGCAAGGAGGTCGACAAATTCGCGGACTGGCTGGCCTCGGAAATTATCAAGCGCTACCCCCCGACCGGGCTGGATACTGACGCGAAGAAGGCGACCCAGCGTTTCCAGAAAGTGCACGACAGCCTGATTACGCGCGTCGAAGCATTTGCCAGGGAAAACGCCCTGAACATCTACAAAAGGGCCCGGCTCGGCAATCGCCTCAAGTGGGCGATGCGTGACGCAGGCTACCCGCTGCCGTTCAGCGAAACCTTCACCCGCGAAATCGTGACGGTTCTTTCGGTCATCAACTCGCGCCCGAAAGAGCCCGCGCAGAAGCGCTGAATCGCCCGCGAAACAGGCCATCGACTTAGCGGGCGCGAATTCCGCAGCCGCAGCCATCCAACATCGTCGCATCAGGCTGGATGATCCGCAGAGACGGCCTCAAAGCGCGAAGCGTTTCACCGCCTCCTCGTTCCACGCCAGGCCGCTGCCGGGTTGTTCGCCGACCGTCACGAAGCTCTCCTTCGCCCGGAAAGGTTCCGCGAGAATCGGCTCGGCCCAGTCCGACCATTCCAGCCAGTCGGCCGATTCGCTCACGCGCAGCAATTGCGCGGACACAGCCGGATAGAGATGGCTTGAGAGCGGCAGGCCCGCCGCGCCCGCAATTGCCGCCGCGCGCATCCAGCCGGTC
>JANMYN010000083.1:0-5300 GCA_031382195.1 Betaproteobacteria bacterium | reverse complement strand
CATTTGAAAACCGCGCCGGCATTTCACCGCAGAGCGCCGAACCCGCGCTCAAGGAAGCGGTTGCCGAGGTCATCGCGCAACTGGATTCGGGCAAGCTGCGCGTGGCAGAGAAATCCGGCAAGGATTGGGTGACCCACCAATGGCTCAAGAAAGCCGTGTTGTTGTCGTTTCGTCTGCAAGACAACGAGGTCGTGCGCGACGGTTACACCAATTATTTCGACAAGGTGCCGGCCAAGTTCTCGGACTACGGCAGCGCAGATTTTCGCGCCGGGGGCTTTCGCGTGGTGCCGAATGCCGTCGTGCGACGCGGCTCGTTCATTGCCAGGAACGTGGTGCTCATGCCCTCGTTCGTTAACATTGGCGCATACGTCGATGAGAGCACCATGGTCGATACCTGGGCTACCGTCGGCTCTTGCGCGCAGATCGGCAAGAACGTGCACCTGTCCGGCGGAGTCGGCATCGGCGGCGTGCTGGAACCGGTGCAGGCGAATCCGACCATCATCGAGGACGATTGCTTCATCGGCGCGCGTTCGGAGGTGGTCGAGGGCGTCGTGGTCGGCGAAGGTTCGGTCATTTCGATGGGCGTCTACATCGGGCAGAGCACGCGAATCTATAATCGGGAAACCGGGGAAGTGCTCTACGGGCGAATCCCTCCTGGCTCGGTTGTCGTATCGGGTAACCTGCCATCTGCGGATGGAAAATACAGCCTTTATTGCGCGGTGATCGTCAAACAAGTCGACGCCAAGACCCGCGCCAAGACCAGCATCAATGAGTTGCTGCGCGGGATCTGAGCGCGGCACTCTGGAAGTAACGCAATATCGGATCGACGCAGTACCCTTCAATCACGAGTTATCGAGGCCAACATGTTTCTGACACCTTTGTTCAAGCTGATGGCGGAAAAGCAGGCGTCCGATATTTTTATCTCGGCGGGTGCCCCGGTATCGATCAAAATTCTTGGCATGATCATGCCGGTCAACCAGCAGATCATCGATCCGGAGACTGCGCGCAAAGTCGCTTATGAAGTCATGAGCGAGAAGCAGATCAAGGAATTCGAAGACACCATGGAGATGAATTTCGCCCACGTGGTCCCGGACATCGGCCGATTCCGCGTGAACGTGTTCCGGCAGCGCGGCCACGTTGCCATGGTGGTCCGCTTTCTCAAGAGCGGTACGGTGGGGATCGACAAGCTCAAGCTGCCACCGATCCTCAAGGAACTGATCCTCGAAAAACGCGGCTTCGTTGTCGTCGTGGGTTCCACCGGCTCCGGCAAGTCGACCACGCTGGCAGCCATGATCGAGCACCGCAACGCGCTCAGACCGGGGCACATCCTGACCATCGAAGACCCGATGGAATTCGTGTTCCGCAACGATAAGTGTGTGATCAACCAGCGCGAGGTCGGCACCGATACCCGTTCCTACGAAAACGCGCTGGTGAACGCGATGCGCGAAGCACCGGACATGATGATGATCGGCGAAATCCGCGATCGCGAGACATTGCAGCATGCACTGCTTTATGCCCAGACCGGCCACCTGTGCATTTCCACACTGCACGCGAACAACAGCTATCACGCGCTGAACCGGATCATCAATTTTTTCCCCTATGACGCACGCACGTCGCTATTGTCCGATCTGTCGATCAGCCTGCGTGCAATCATTTCGCAACGTCTGGTCAAGGCAAACGACGGCACGCTGGTAGCTGCCGTAGAAGTCATGCTCAATACCAAGCATGTCGCGGATCTGATCAAGAAAGGCGAAATCGACCAGATTCGCGAGGCGATGGAACAAAGCCTGTCGCCCGGATCCAAGACTTTCGAGCAGGCCTTGTTCGACCTGTACATGGCGGGTACCGTCTCGAAGGACGAGGCGCTGAAGAATTCCGATTCATCGACCAACCTGTCCTGGCTGATCAACAACTTCGAACAGAAGGCCGCCGGCAAAATCGGCGAGAGCCCGACCGGCCGCGTGATGGTCAAGCCCGGTGGCGGTTATTCGTTCAGCGAAATCAAGCTCAACGTGGATCAGGAAAAGAGCTGATCAAATCTGACACTCCTTCTCCGGCGCGCTTGTGGCCGGATGCCCTGCGATGACATCTGCGACTTTCGATCTCGCGCGAGAGTTGATCTCCCGCGTTTCCGTTACACCCAATGACGGCGGCTGCCAGGATGTGCTGGCGCAACGCCTGGCCGGGCTGGGATTCAAGATCGAGCGCATGCGCTTCGGCGATGTCGACAATCTTTGGGCACGCCGCGGCACCAGCAAACCTTTGATCTGCTTCGCCGGACATACCGACGTCGTTCCCACCGGCCCACTCGACCAGTGGCAATCCGACCCTTTCGTGCCCACAGTGCGCGACGGCGTCTTGTACGGACGCGGTGCCGCCGACATGAAATCCTCTATCGCGGCATTCGTCACCGCAATCGAGGCGTTTCTTGCGGAGCATCCCGGGCACCCAGGTTCGATTGCGCTGCTGATAACATCGGACGAGGAAGGCGTTGCCCTGAATGGCACCATCAAGGTCGTCGAATTCTTGCGCGCGCGCGGCGAAGCGCTTGACTACTGCATCGTCGGCGAGCCGTCCTCCGTCATGATGCTCGGCGATACGATCAAGAACGGGCGTCGCGGCTCGCTGTCCGGGGAGCTGCTGGTGCGAGGCGTTCAGGGGCATATCGCCTATCCCCACCTGTCGCGCAATCCTATTCATGAATTCGCACCGGCTCTGGCCGAACTGTCCGCAGCGAAGTGGGACGATGGCAATGAATATTTTCCACCGACAACCTGGCAGATTTCGAACCTGAGCGCCGGCACCGGGGCCAATAATGTGATTCCGGGTGAATTGCGTGTCTCGTTCAATTTTCGTTTCTCGAGCGCCAGTACGATGGAAGCACTCCAGGCACGCGTGCACGAAGTGCTCGACCGTCATGCGCTCGACTACGCATTGACGTGGTCCCTGTCCGGCCGGCCGTTCCTGACCCCGAAAGGCAAACTGGTGCAATGCGTGTCGCGTGCAGTGAAAACCGTCACCGGTCGCACGCCTGAACTGTCCACCAGCGGCGGAACATCGGACGGTCGCTTCATTGCCGAGATCTGCCGCGAAATCGTCGAGCTTGGCCCGATCAACGCTTCGATCCACAAACTCGACGAACATATTGCCCTCGCCGATCTCGAAGCGCTTTCCCGCGTCTACCAATTGGCTCTTGCCCATATACTGGATGGCCACTGAGGTATCCGCGCGCCTGAAGAGCGTCCGCGCCTGGCTGGATCTGACGGTCGATCGCTTCAGCGCGGCCGGCTTGCACTTCGGTCATGGCAGCGCCCATGCCTATGACGAGGCCGCCTACATTATCCTGCATACGCTCAAGCTGCCGCTGGACGAACTCGATTCCGTTCTTGAACGGCCGCTGACGCCCTTTGAAATAGAATTGCTCGAGGGCATCGTGCGCCGCCGTATTGACGAACGCGTGCCGGCTGCCTATCTGACCCACGAAGCCTGGCTGGGAGAATTCCGCTTTTACATCGATGAACGCGTGATCGTGCCGCGATCTTTTATCGCGGAATTGCTGCGCGACGAACTGCATCCCTGGGTAAGCGATAACCAATCGATTCACAAGGCGCTGGACCTGTGCACCGGCTCGGGTTGTCTCGCCATCCTGATCGCTCTTGCTTTTCCCGGCATCGAAGTGGATGCAACCGAACTATCGCAGGACGCATTGGACGTTGCGGCACGCAACGTAGCGGATTATGCATTGCAGGATCGGGTACATCTTATCCATGGCGATCTTTTCGCGGGCCTGCCTGGACGCTACGACTTGATTGTGTCCAATCCGCCCTATGTGAACCGGGAGTCGATGCAAACCCTGCCGCAGGAGTATCGGGCGGAGCCGCAAATGGCCCTTGCCGGCGGCGAGGACGGACTGGATATCGTACGCCGGCTGCTTGCGCACGCCGGTTCGCATTTGAACGCCAGTGGCATTCTGATCGTCGAGATCGGACACAATCGCGACGAGTTGGAACGGGCGTTCCCGAAGCTGCCGTTTACCTGGCTCGAGACTTCGGGCGGTGACGGCTTTGTTTTTCTGCTGACGGCGGCGGATCTGCGTCTCTGATGTCGTCATCAGCGACCTCGGGCGCACTGCCCGCCCACTCCAGTAATTTACTGATCTCGGCTTCCTTGAGCTCGATCCAGTTGCCGCGTTTGAGCCGCGGCGGCAAGGAGACAATGCCGAAGCGCACGCGCATCAGGCGGCTGACCTGCAGTCCCAGCGCTTCGAACATGCGCCGCACGACCCGGTTCCTGCCTTCTTTCAGAATCACGCGATACCAGCGGTTTCTGCCCTCGCCGCCCTGATCTTCCAGCACCTCGAACCGGGCTTCGCCATCGGAAAGGCGCACGCCTTTCTTGAGCTCCTGCACCTGCGCCGGCGTAAGGCTGCCGAACAGCCGGACCGCATACTCTCGCTCGACTTCGAAACGCGGATGCATCAGCCGATTGGCCAGCTCGCCCGAGGTCGTGAAGATCAGCAGACCGCCGGTATTGAAGTCCAGCCTTCCCACCGCCAGCCATTTGGCGCTGCGGATGACCGGAAGCGTTTCGAACACGCTACGGCGTCCCTGCGGATCGTCGCGGCTGACGATCTCGCCATCATTCTTGTGGTAGACGATAACCCTGGGCAGGCGCGAAGTGACTTTGAATTTGATCTGACGACGCCCTACCTGGATCATGTCCTCGGTGGTAACGCGCATGCCGAGCGTCGCCGGCTCGCCGTTGACCTTGACCTTGCCGGCCTTGATGATTTCTTCCATCGCACGCCGTGAACCCAAGCCGGATTGGGCAAGAACTTTCTGCAGTTTCTGGGAACGGGCAACCGCCGAAGCCGGCGACGGCGACGAGGGCGGGCTGCGTTTGGCGGCCGTTGGCCGTGCCGGCCGCCTGGAGCCTTTTGCGACCGCGGGCGTGCTTTTCGGCGCGCGCCGCGGCGATGCCCGGCGTTTTGCCGATTCCGGCGTGGGACTGTTCGCCATCAGGCGGGTTTCCTTTCAATCATCGCCTGCGCCAATGTGCCACTGTCGACATGCTCGAGCTCTCCGCCGACCGGCAACCCCCGCGCGATACGCGAAACTTTCATGCCGCGTGCTGCCAGCAATTCGCCGACGTAATGTGCCGTCGCCTCGCCTTCTACGGTGAAATTTGTGGCAAGAATCGTTTCCTTGACCACGCCATCGATCGCGCGTTTGACCAGACGATCGAGATGAATATCCTTCGGTCCGACGCCATCGAGCGGGGACAAGCGTCCCATCAGCACG
>JANMYN010000032.1:0-2165 GCA_031382195.1 Betaproteobacteria bacterium | reverse complement strand
ATCCACGCCGCCGCTCAGCGCGAGCGCAATGCGCTTGCCACGCAGGGCGCAAGCGTTCAGCGTGCCATTCACAATTTCCGCGAGTTCATCGGTCATGGTCGTTGCCAGTCAGCTTGCCAAAGCAAGATACCCCGCTCGCGCGGGGTATCCGGATGCATCTTCACCGCGGCGAAACGGCTCAGCGAATCGCCGCTTCCTTGAACTTTCCATAAGCCATCAAGCGCTCGAAGCGTGCTTCGACCAGATCATTGACCGGCTTTTCCTGAGCTTCCGAGAGAGCCTCCTGCAGCGCCTTGCGCAAGGTCTGCATGATGGCCGCCGGATCACGATGTGCGCCGCCGGGCGGTTCAGTCACCACGCGGTCGACCAGACCCAGCGTCTTTAGCCGGTTGGCCGTGATGCCCAGCGTTTCGGCTGCATCCGGTGCTTTTTCCGCGCTTTTCCACAAAATAGACGCGCACCCCTCGGGTGAAATCACGGAATAGATCGAATATTGCAGCATCAGCGTTACGTCGCCTACCGCGATCGCGAGCGCACCACCCGAGCCGCCTTCGCCAATGATCGTCACCACAATCGGTACACGCAACTCCGACATCGCATACAGATTGCGCCCGATCGCTTCGGACTGCCCGCGCTCTTCTGCACCGACCCCGGGATAAGCACCCGGCGTATCGACGAATGTCATCACGGGTACCCCGAATTTTTCCGCCAGCATCATCAGCCGCAACGCCTTGCGATAGCCCTCCGGTTTAGGCATGCCGAAATTGCGATAGAGCTTGTCCTTGGTATCGCGCCCTTTCTGGTGGCCGATCACCATTACCGTCTGGCTGCCGAAACGCGCCAATCCAGCGACAATCGACGGATCCTCCGCGAACAAGCGGTCACCTTGCAACTCTTCGAAATCCGTGAATAGATTCTGGAAGTAGTCCAGAGAATACGGCCGCTGCGGATGGCGCGCCACCTGCGAAATCTGCCACGCCGAGAGTTTCGCGTAGATATCCCGCGTCAGCGTGCTGCTTTTTTTCTGCAGTCGCGAAATTTCCTCGGAGATGTCGACCGCGGAATCGTCCTGAACGTAGCGCAATTCCTCGATCTTCGCCTCGAGCTCGGCGATCGGCTGCTCAAAATCCAGAAATGTCGTCTTCATGAAGCCGTATTGTAACGACAGTTCAGAAAATGCGGTTACCCGCCCCGCCTATTTACCGTATTGGGAGGTCAGATAGTCGACGATCTTCTGGATATCCGCCTCGGCAACAGGAGCGCCCATCACCTTGATCATCTTGTTGACGGAACCTTCCCAGCCCTTGCGGTCTAGGATCGGCGTATTCATTGGAATGTAATCGAGGCTGTGGCACATCGAGCAGGAGGCCTGTGCCTGGTCGCGGCCCAATCCTTCGGTAAGCACGATTCCGGTCTCGTCTTCAGCGATTGCCCGGACCGGAAGGGCGAGCACAACTCCGAGAAGCAATAAATGATTACGCCACACGGTATTCCACCTGCTGCACCACGTTGTGGTGGTAACCGGCCGGATTTGGAATGAGCGCGTCACCTTGTGTCGAACCGTCCCGTGCGCGGGCGCGCGCCATGAGCCTGATTTCGCCCGGCTGCGCCGGCGTCAGCGGAAAACGCCATTGCCGCCAGGAGTACGGGCCATGGTCACGGCCGAGCGTCGCTTCGCGCCAGGTCGCGCCGCCGTCCTGCGAGACTTCGACGCCACGAATGCCCGAGCCGCCATCCCAGGCGATTCCGAGGACCTCGGTACGCCGGCCCGCCGGGAGTGTCGCGCCCGGCTGCGGATCGACGATCAGCGAATTGATGCGAATCGCAGTGATCGGCGAATTCTGCTCGCCGTCCTGCGATTCGAAGCGGCTCGCACCAAACAGGCCCTTCGGGACGCGATAGGCCGTCTTCATCCAGAAACCGTCGAACGGCTTGTCCAGCACGTTCAATTCCATAAGCGACTTGACCCAATAGGTGGCGGTCCAGCCCGGCACGACGAGGCGCGCCGGGAAACCGTGCCAGCGTGACAGCGGCTCACCGTTCATTTCGAAGGCGATCAGGGTGTCGGCGTCGAGCGCCTTCCACAGTGGAAGGCTTTTCACGAAATCAGGGCCGCGAAGTGTCGGCGCATCGGCGCCGTCAGCCTGGACCTCGAGCGCGGTCTC
>JANMYN010000531.1:0-2474 GCA_031382195.1 Betaproteobacteria bacterium | reverse complement strand
CCGAATTGCTGTGTCGTGGACTTGCCCAGCCCGCTCAGATTCTGCCACTGGATGCCGAATTCCGCGGCCTTGTCGGCGGTGACCTCGGCAATCAGCGCCTCGACATAGACCTGCGCGCGACGCACGTCGAGTTTGTCCAGCGCGGCTCGTATATTGTTGTAGATCGCGTCGGGCGCGGTGATGATGATCGAATTGGTGGCTGCGTCCGCCTGGATGATTCCGGGCGTAGCAGGCTCGGACGCGGTCTGGCTTGCGCCGAGCGGCGCCGGAGCGCTCGTGGCCGGCATGGGCGACTGCGCTGCTGCCGGCGCGGACGCGCCGAGCGACGTGCGCGGGGTCATAGCCGTGCGTGGCACGGCCGCCGCAGCGGCGTCACCGTGGTAGATTGCCCGCAGGGTCTCGGCCAGTTTCACGGCCTCGGCGTTTTTCAGATAGACGACATGAATGTTGCCGCCGGCGTTGTTGGGGGAATCCAGCAGCGCCACGAATTTGCGCAACCGGAAGAGGCGCGAGGCATCGCCCGCGCGCGCCAGCAAGGAGTTCGAGCGCGGCTCCGCGACGACCGTGAAGCGCTGGGTCGGGTCCGACGCGGCTGCGCCCGGCCCCTGCGGCGCTTCCGCGAACAGGCGGTTGACGGTCATCGCCACATCGACCGCCGAGGCATACTGAAGCGGGATCGTGATCGGATCGCTTCCGTTCGGTTGGTCGATCGCATCGATGATTTTTTCCAGGCGCTGAAGGTTGCTTGCGTAATCGGTAATCACCAGCGTATTGCTGTTCGGGTATGCGGTGATGGCGTTGTTGGGGGCAATCAGCGGACGCAGGATCGGCAGCGTCTGCACCGCCGACTCATGCTTGAGCGTGAAAATCCGGGTCTCGATGCGGTCGCCGCCAGGGCGTGCCGTATCCCCTGGGGCGAGGGTAGGGCTCGAATGCAGTTTGGCGTCGGCCTCGGGAACGATCTTGACGATGCCCTGGTCCTCGACCGCGGCAAAGCCCTGCAGGCGTAGCGCCGACAGGAACACATCGTAGACTGCGGCCCGCCGCACCGGTTTCGCCGACACGATGCTGATCGTGCCCTTCACCCGCGGGTCGAGCAGGAAGTTCCTGCCGGTGATCTCGCTCACCACCTTCACCACGCCTTCGATGTCCGCATTAATGAAATTCAGCGTAACGACGTCGGGACCAGTGGGCCGCGCGGACCCGTTAGCGCCGGCGGCGCCCGTTTGCGGGGAGCGCGTCGTTGGCCCGCCTGGTGTTGCGGCCGGCGTTGCAGTTGGCGGATCGGCGGGACGAGTGATGGGTCTGATCGGTCGTTGGGAATTATCCTGCGAGTTCGCGGGCCATGCCTGGCAAAACGCCAATGTCATCGCCAGCCAAAGCAGCCCATTTTTTGATTCGCAACACTTCATTTTCAGTTCCGAGGTGCACCATCGGCGTGGAACGTTGATCATCGACGGAGATTTCACTGATTGACCCGCATTGGAGGAGGTTCCCTGGATGAGCTTTTCTCCGGCCAAGTCAGGGTTTCACGGATTCCACCGCGTTCCAGAATGACGTGGTCGATCCCGACTTCCGCGATCCGGACACCCGGAGCAACGTCTTCGCCTTCCCGCACCGCGAGAATCTGTCTCGGCTCGAGTTGCACGACCGCGTATCCGCTCCTTCCGCCGGCCGCTGCCACGATGCCGAGTAGCCTGATCGCGATACCAACCGGCACAGCGCCAGTCCGATCGCGCTGCAGATTGCCGAACAGCGCTCCGGCGGACGCGCCGCCACCCATGTCCGCGGCGCCCGGTGCCCGCGCTTCCGGGCGCGGAGCAAGCCAGCCCCAAGTCCAGTACGCCGTCACGAAGCCGAGCAAAGCCAGCGCGGCGACAGTCGCCAAAGCAACCAGGGCCGTTTGCCCGGAGTTCGATCGGTCGAACGAGATTTGCTGCATGCTTTATTCTCTCGCGTTCGCGCGCCGGCACGAAGGATAGAAGCGCGCCGTAATCAATTTGACGGAAGCTCTTTATTTTGTGCAGTGCAAAGGCTAAAGTGAAAGTTCTCCATAGTATGTACGTTAGCGTACAGAGTGTATTCCAGTAAACGGGATAATTGCTGCATCTGGCTGGATCGGGACGCTGGCAATCGACCCTCAGATCAATGGATTACACGGAGGGTCAAATGAAAGTATCGACCGGGCAAGGTGGTTTCACATTGCTCGAAGTGATGGTGGTGGTTGTGATCATCGGCATTCTCGCCGCCCTCGTGGTGCCGAAAATCATCAGCCGCCCGGACGAGGCGCGGGTGATCGCCGCGAAGCAGGACATCGCCAGCGTGATGCAGGCGTTCAAGCTCTACCGTCTCGACAACCAGCGCTATCCCACGACTGAACAGGGATTGCAGGCGCTGGTGACGCGGCCCACGGCGGCCCCGCTCCCGCCCAACTGGAAAGCGGGCGGATACGTCGAGCGCCTGCCCAAAGATCC
>JANMYN010000891.1:0-1849 GCA_031382195.1 Betaproteobacteria bacterium | reverse complement strand
CCAGGCGCGTGGCGGATCGCGCTGGACTTGTTCCTGATCGGCATGTTCGGTGGTTTCTACATCGTGCCGTTGTATGCGCTGATCCAGACGCGTTGTGTGCCCAGCCATCGTTCCCGCGTCATTGCCGCAAACAATATTCTGAACGCATTGTTCATGGTGGTCGCTGCCGGACTCGCGGTAGCAGCCCTGAAGGCCGGCCTGACGATCCCGCAGCTGCTGCTGCTGACCGGATTGCTGAACGCGGCGGTCGCAATCTATATCTATACGATCGTGCCGGAATTCCTGCTGCGATTTCTGGGTTGGTTGCTCGTGCATTCGATCTTCCGCTTGAAGACTTCCGGCATCGACAGCATTCCCGAGGATGGGCCCGCATTGCTGGTATGCAATCACCAGAGCCTCGCGGATGCGCTCGTAATAACGGCCAGCTGCCGGCGGCCGATCCGCTTCGTGATGTACTACAAGATCTTCAAGATTCCCGTGCTCAATCTCGTGTTCCGTTCGATGAAGGCGATTCCAATCGCCGGAGTCAAGGAAGACCCGGCAGTGATGGAGAAGGCCTTCGAGGAAGTTGCGCGCACACTGCAGGAAGGACTGCTCGTGTGTATTTTCCCGGAAGGTGCAATCACGCGCGACGGGGAAATCGATCGCTTCCGTCCCGGCATGATGCGCATTCTCGAGCGCACGCCGGTGCCAGTCATTCCGTTGGCACTTTCGGGACTGTGGAAAAGCATTTTTGCGCGCAACAAGCAGGTGTCGATTCCGTTCGCGCGGCTGTTCCCGACTGTGCGTGTGAATGTGGGCAATCCGGTGGCGTCCGCTTCAGCCACCCCCGACGTGATGCGCGCCGCCGTGATGGCGCTGCAGGGCGACAGAAGGTAGAGAGCGCCGCCCGCCGGAGAAAAAAATGGCAACAGCCGACAATCCGCATGCACTGAGTTCCGATGCCGAACACGCCCGCCAGCTGCGCCGCGCGGTCATCGCCAGCACCATCGGCACCACCATCGAGTGGTACGACTTCTTCCTTTACAGCATCGTGACGGGACTGGTATTCGCCAAGCTTTACTTTCCGCAGTCGGAGCCCCTGATCGGCACCCTGCAGGCCTTCGGCATTTACGCCGTGGGATTCATTGCCCGTCCGGTAGGCGCGGCGATCTTCGGCCACTACGGCGACCGCGTCGGCCGCAAATCGACGCTCATCGCCACGCTAATGCTGATGGGGGTCGCCACCTTCCTGGTTGCGTTTGTTCCGACCTACGAGCAGATCGGCGTCTGGGGTGCAGTATTGCTGACTGTGCTGCGCTTCCTGCAGGGGGTGGGCGTGGGCGGCGAATGGGGCGGTTCGGTACTCATGTCCATGGAGTGGGCCAAGACCGATGCGCATCGGGGATTCATCGCATCCTGGCCGCAGTTTGGCGTGCCGGCCGGACTGTTCCTGGCGAACCTCGCGGTGCTGGGATTCAGTTGGCTGTCGGGCGACCAATTCCTGGTATGGGGATGGCGGGTGCCGTTTTTTCTCAGCATCTTCCTGATCGCGATTGGTCTGTACATCCGCCTGAACATCCTGGAAACACCGGTGTTCGCCAAACTGCTCGCCGAAAAAAGAATCGAGCGCCAGCCGATGCTCGAGGTGATCAAGCGTCATCCGCAGGAAATTCTGCTATCCGCCCTGGCCCGCATGGGGGAGCAGGCGCCGTTCTATATCTTCACGGCCTTCATCTTTACTTATGCGACCCTGCACCTGCAGAGTCCGCGCGATTTCATCCTGACAGCGCTGCTGGCGGCTTCGGTGTTCTCGTTCTTCACCGTGCCTTTCAGCGGCTGGCTATCCGACCGGATCGGCCGCAAGAAG
>JANMYN010000866.1:0-2360 GCA_031382195.1 Betaproteobacteria bacterium | reverse complement strand
AGGTGCGGTCGTCACCATGGCCGACATGACGACCCTCGAAGTCGAGGCCGATGTATCCGAGTCCAATCTTTCCAAGGTGCGAATCGGCCAGCCCGTGGAGATTCAGCTCGACGCGCTGCCCGAGCAACGCTTTCGCGGCGAAGTCAGTCGCACGGTGCCGACAGTGGATCGTTCCAAGGCGACGGTGATGACCAAGATCCGCTTTCTGGAGCCGGATGCCCGCGTATTGCCGGAAATGAGTGCAAAGGCTGCGTTTTTGTCGAAGGCGGTGGGCGACGCCGAGCGCACGGCAAGGCCGGCGCTAAACCCTGCGGCAATTACCAGCCGGAACGGGCGCGACGTCGTGTTCGTAGTGAAGGAAGGCAAACTTGTGGAAATGCTGATCGAGACGGGCGCGAAGATCGGTGACATGGTGGAAATCCGGCGTGGTCCGCAACCGGGCGAAAAGGTGGTGCTGAGGCCGCATGAAAAACTGCGCGACGGTGCTGCAGTCAAGTCGACGGCCAGGTAGATGGCAAGCGCGGCGATCGTCGAGATACGCAATCTGTTCAAATCCTATCGGCGGGGAGGGCAGATCGTCCCTGTACTTCACGATCTGAGCTTCGATATCGCGGATGGCGAATTCCTGGCACTGATGGGTCCGTCCGGTTCCGGAAAGAGCACGCTGCTCAATCTCATCGCCGGAATCGACAAACCAGACAGCGGCGAATTGCGTATCGGCGGCGAAGATGTTTCCAGGCTTTCCGAGTCCGAGCTGGCCGACTGGCGTGCAGCCAATATCGGATTCATTTTTCAGTTCTATAACCTGATGCCGGTGCTGACCGCATTCGAGAATATCGAGTTGCCGTTGCTGCTAACCGATCTGGGTCGTCGCGACCGGCGTGAGCGCGTCCGGCTTGCGCTGGAAATGGTCAGTCTGCTTGACCGCATGGAGCATTACCCGTCCGAACTTTCGGGCGGACAGCAGCAGCGCGTGGCGATAGCGCGCGCCATCATCACCGATCCTCTGCTGATTGTTGCCGACGAACCGACCGGCGATCTGGACCGGGTATCGGCGCAGGAAATTCTCGGCCTGTTGGGCCGGCTGAATCGGGAAATGGGAAAGACCATTGTGATGGTGACGCACGATCAGCGCGCCTCAGAGCGGGCCAGCGTAATAAAGCATCTCGACAAGGGCGAGTTGGTCGAGACTGGCGCGCCAGCCGCCGTCTGATTTCGAGCGCCCTGCGAGCAGCCCGGACGTTTCACGGCCTCGGAATAACTTCCATGTATTTTCTGAAGCTCATCCTGCGCAATGCCTTGCGCCACAAATTGCGGACCGGTCTGACGTTGCTCGGTATTTTCGTCGCCATCGTCGCGTTCGGCTTGTTGCGAACCGTGGTGGAGGCCTGGTTTGCCGGAGCGGAAAATGCCTCGACTACCCGTCTCGTCACCCGAAATGCGATCTCCCTCGTGTTTTCGTTGCCGATAACTTATGGAGAACGCATCCGCAAGGTCGAAGGTGTCAACCGTGTCAGCCATGCCAACTGGTTCGGCGGGGTCTATGTATCCGAGAGGAACTTTTTCCCACAGTTCGCGGTGGATGCGGGAAGCTATTTTGCGCTCTATCCGGAGTATCGGATAGCACCGGAAAACATGAAGGCATTTCTGCTCGATCGCAAAGGTTGTATCGTCGGGCGCAATCTTGCGCTTCAACATGGATTCAATGTAGGCGATGTGGTGCCGTTGCGGGGAACCATCTTTCCCGGCACATGGGAATTCGTCGTACGCGCGATCTACGACGGTGCAGACGCGAAAACCGATACGTCCCAGTTTTTTTTCCACTGGAACTATTTGAACGAAACCCTGAAGAAGACGGTGCCGCGGCGGGCCAATTCGGTTGGCGTGTACGTAGTGGGCATCGACCAACCGAGCCGCGCGGCCTCGGTGAGCGCCGCCATTGACCAGATGTTCCGGAACTCGCTTGCGGAAACGCTGACGGAAACTGAAAAGGCGTTCCAGTTGAGTTTTGTCGCCATGACTGAGGCTATAGTGGTGGCCATTCAGATTGTCTCCTTCCTCGTGATCTTCATCATCATGGCCGTCATGGCGAACACCATGGCAATGACCGCCCGCGAGCGGCTATCGGAATACGCAATGATGAAAGCACTCGGTTTCGGGCCGGTCAGGCTCATGGCGCTGATATGCGGTGAATCTCTCGCGATTGCTCTTGCAGGATCTGCAGCCGGAATCGCCGCGACGTTCCCGGTGGCGGACTGGTTTGCAGCCAAGGTCGGATCGTTATTTCCCGTGTTCGGCGTTTCGCGGGATACCGTGATCATGCAATTGGCAGCGGCGCTGCTGGTCGGCACGGTCGCGGC
>JANMYN010000851.1:0-1780 GCA_031382195.1 Betaproteobacteria bacterium | reverse complement strand
CGTGCTGGCCGGAAAGCTGACGGCGGGCGAGTTGTCTGCCTTCGTGTTTTATGCGGCCATGGTGGCCAGCGCGGCCGCGGCCTTGAGCGAAGTCATGGGCGACCTGCAGCGTGGCGCCGGCGCCGCCGAGCGGCTGATCGAAATCCTCAACACGAATCCCGCGGTCGTCGTTCCGGACAATCCGCTCGCGTTTCCACAGCCTGCGGTCGGTTCCGTCGAATTCGATTCGGTCACTTTCCACTATCCGTCCCGGCCGGCCACTGCCGCGATGGAAGACTTCACGCTGAACATTGCGCCTGGCGAAAAGCTGGCGCTGGTCGGGCCATCGGGCGCAGGCAAGTCGACCATGTTTCAGTTATTGCTGCGCTTCTACGATCCGCAGCGCGGCACGATCCGCATCGACGGCATCGACATCCGGCGCGCGGATCCGATGCACATACGCAGCCGCATCGCACTGGTGCCGCAGGAGCCGGCAATTTTCGCTGCCAGCGTTACGGAGAACGTGCGCTACGGCAGGCCTGACGCTGCTGACTCCGTTGTCAGACTTGCATGCGACGCGGCGTTTGCCACGGAATTCGTCGAGCGCCTGCCGCAAGGATTCGACACCTATCTTGGCGAGCGTGGCGTGCGCCTGTCCGGCGGCCAGCGCCAGCGCCTGGCGATCGCGCGCGCGGTTCTGTCCGACCGGCCGATCCTGCTGTTGGATGAAGCCACGTCCGCGCTCGACTCGGAGTCTGAACGCATGGTGCAGATGGCACTGGAGCGGCTGATGGCGTCGCACACCACGCTGATCATCGCGCACCGGCTCTCCACGGTGAAAAGCGTGGATCGCATCGCGGTCATCGATCAGGGTCGCTTGATCGGTGTGGGAACGCACGAGGAATTACTGTCGTCGAATCCGCTCTACGCGCGGCTGGCCGAACTCCAGTTCGGGATTTAAGGATTGCACCCAACGCGGAGGCGCAGAGGACTCGGAGGACGCAGAGGAAAAATGGATTTCAACTGGTTAGTATGATTTGCACGTACTAACCGTCGCGGCAAAGTTTGACCCAGGTATCTTCGGTGAGCTGCCAACGCAATTTCATTCCCTTCGCGTTTTTCTCTGCGTACTCCGCGTCCTCTGCGCCTCCGCGTTGGGCGTTGACCTAGAGCCCTATCCGCCGTGTGTGCGGTGTTCGCGCAATTCCCGGCGCCACTGCCACGGAGGTTCGGGTTCGCTATCGCGCCACAGGCCGCGGCGCTCGCTTTTGGCTTGCCGCTCCGCTTCCAGGTAGAGCTTGCGGTCCTCGGCCGGCAGTTCACGCAGGTATTGCGTATACACCCACGCCGAACCTTCCCTAACCTGTTCGAGATTGACGTCGACACCGTCGACTTCGATTTTGCCGACGATCCGGCCATAGCGATCGGTCTTGGACCACTCGACCACGACCGGCTGGCCGAATAGTTGGCGGAAGAGGGTTGCCTTGGCATGCGCGCCGAAAGGCTGTTTTTTCTCCGGCGCGTCGATTCCCGACAGCCGGATTTTGAACTGGCGGTTCTCCGCGGTCAGTACCGTGACGGTATCGCCGTCGCTGACGCCGACCACGCGGCCCGCCAGCGTGGCCGCCACCGCGTCGCAGACGAATACCGCCAGCAGCATTGCTGCAAGCGCGAATTTCTTCATTGTTACCCGGCCTGTGCGTACCGGTAGATCTGGTTTTGTACGCGCAGTATGACACTGCTTCGATGCCCATGCCTGCGCGCGTTGGCGATGCCCTTATGTCAGAACCCAGGTCCCGGC
>JANMYN010000785.1:0-6953 GCA_031382195.1 Betaproteobacteria bacterium | reverse complement strand
CTGCGCATTCGCAAGGAACTCGGGTTGTTCGCCAATTTGCGACCGGCGCTGCTATACGCGGAATTGGCGAATGCTTCGACGCTAAAGAACGAGGTCGTGGCCGGGCTCGACATCATGATCCTGCGTGAACTCACCGGCGACATCTATTTCGGTCAACCGCGCGGCACCCGCAAGACCGACACCGGCGAACGTGAAGGCTTCGACACGATGAGGTATAGCGAATCGGAAATTCGTCGCATCGCGCATGTGGGTTTTGGAATCGCGCGCAAGCGCGGCCGCAAGCTTTGCTCGGTGGACAAGGCCAACGTACTCGATACCAGCATCCTGTGGCGCGAAGTGGTTGTCGAGGTTGCGAAGGACTACCCTGATGTCGCGCTGTCGCACATGTACGTGGACAATGCGGCCATGCAATTGGTGCGGGCACCCAGGCAGTTCGACGTGATTCTGACGGGTAACATGTTCGGCGACATTCTTTCCGATGAAGCGTCGATGCTGACCGGTTCGATTGGCATGTTGCCGTCTGCGTCGCTCAATGCAAACAACAAGGGCTTGTACGAGCCGATCCACGGCTCCGCACCCGACATCGCCGGTCGCGATGTCGCCAATCCGTTGGCCACCATATTGTCGACGGCGATGATGATGCGTTATACCTTTGGCGAAGAAGCCGCTGCCACCCGTATAGAGTCCGCGGTCAAGCGCGTGTTGAAGCAGGGTCTGCGTACGGCCGACATCCACGAGACCGGGGCGAAAAAAGTCGGCACGGAGGAAATGGGTGACGCAGTGGTGGCGGCGCTGCATGCTTGATTGGTGAACAGTGCATAGTGAATGGTGAACAGTGAACAGTGAACGGTTTCAAGCCTGGGCGGGGTTTTCTGTTAACTATTCGCTGACATTTGGGGATTGAGATGAGACGAGTGGGCTTGGTAGGTTGGCGGGGCATGGTCGGGTCCGTCCTCATGCAGCGCATGCAGGAGGAACGGGATTTCGACCATGTCGATCCGGTGTTCTTCACGACATCGCAGGTTGGCGGCAAAGCACCCGCGATCGGCAAGGGCGTCTCCGCGCTGAAGGATGCCCGCGACATCGGGGAGCTGAAGGTGATGGAGATCATCATCTCCTGCCAGGGTGCGGATTACACCAATGAAATTTATCCGCAGTTGCGCGCCGCGGGATGGGGTGGCTACTGGATAGACGCCGCTTCTGCGCTGCGCATGCAGAAGGATGCCGTGATTATCCTGGATCCGGTTAACCGTGATGTCATCGATGCAGCGATTAAGCAGGGAGGAAAGAATTTCATAGGTGGCAATTGCACTGTGAGCCTCATGCTGATGGGCATGCACGGCCTGTTTAAGGCCGGACTGGTGGAATGGGTCACCGCCATGACCTATCAGGCTGCGTCCGGAGCCGGCGCGCAGAACATGCGCGAACTATTGTCGCAAATGGGGCATGCATACGGCGCGGCAAAGTCGCTCCTGGACGATCCGGTTTCCTCGATTCTTGAGATCGACCAGAAAGTGTCCGACGCGCAACGCGACGGTGCGTTTCCGACCGAACACTTCGGCGTGGCACTGGCCGGGAGCCTGATTCCCTGGATAGACAAGGATCTCGGCAATGGTCAGAGCAAAGAGGAATGGAAGGCCCAGGCGGAAGGCAACAAGATCCTGGGACGCGAGGCGGATCCCATTCCGATCGACGGCGTTTGCGTTCGCATCGGCGCGATGCGCTGTCACAGCCAGGCACTGACAATCAAGCTCAAGCGCAATCTGCCGATTGAAGAGATCGAAGGCCTGCTGGATTCTGCCAATCAATGGGTAAAAGTAATTCCCAACGGCAAGGAAGCATCGATCCGGGAGTTGACGCCGGCCACGGTCACCGGCACCCTCGCTGTACCGATAGGTCGCGTGCGCAAACTTCCGATGGGCGGCGAGTATCTGACAGCCTTCACGGTGGGAGATCAGTTGCTGTGGGGTGCGGCCGAGCCATTGCGGCGGATGTTGCATATCCTCCTCGAACGCTAGGGGAGAAAAACGGGTTTTTCAGCTGCGAGGCCTTAAAAATTCCGGGTTTGCGGGGAAATGTGAGGCGAAAGATGAGCTTGCATCTCTAAATCCATGATGTTATTTTAATTACCTCAAACAAAAAACGATCAGGGTGGGCGCATTGGGCATCACGTCACTTCGCGCGTGGATAGTCGCCGCGTCGTTGCTTTCGATCTGCGCGGGTTCGCATGCAGCAGGTCTCGGCAAGCTTAACGTCATGTCGGCACTCGGCGAGCCGTTCAACGCGGAAGTCGAGCTTGTAGCCGATAAGAATGAAATCGGTTCTCTGGCCGCGCGCCTCGCCAGTCGGGACGCTTTCGAGCGCGCGGGTCTTGCCTACGCGGCCCTGCTGAGCGGCGTCAAGGTGAGTATCGAAAAGCGCTCTGGCGGCGAGCCCTACGTGCGGCTAACATCGACTCAACCGTTCAGTGAGCCTTTCGTAGATCTGCTTATCGAACTGACCTGGTCATCTGGCCGGGTCAGCCGCGAATTCACTGCGCTTCTCGATCCGCCATCGATCATCGCGGAACGCGAAAAACAAAAGGCTGCGGCTGCTGCTGCGGCCGCGGAAGTGCGTGCTGCCCCGACTTCGCCCGAGCCAAAGGCGGTACCGGTTCCCGAACCGACCCCCGAAGCCACGAAACCGGAAGCGGTCAAGGCCGAGGAGCCGGTGGCTCAAGCACCGGCTGACGCCAAGCCGACACCAGTCCCCACGGCCCCGGCCGCCACGGCCCCTGTCGAAACTATAGGTGGAACCCAGCCCACCCTGCTCGGTGAAGGCAGCGCATTGCCCAGCGCAGTAGTTTCCGCGCCGGGCGCCGATGCGTACGGCCCGGTCAAGAGCGGAGACACGCTTGGCAAGATTGCACGCGCGACGAAGCCCGCGGATGTGAGTCTGGAACAGATGCTGGTATTGCTGGCCCGGAATAATCCTGATGCCTTCTCCGGCAAGAATATGAACCGGTTGAAGACCGGCAAGATTCTACAATTGCCGTCAAGCGACCAATTCGCCGGCATTTCCGAAGCCGATGCGCGCAAGGAAGTTAAGCTTCAGGCGCGCGATTGGCGCGCTTACCGGGAGCAATTGGCAACGGCCGCGGGCCAGGCGGCTCCGGCTATGCAGCCGGCGCAGCAAGCTGTTTCGGGCAAGGTTGGCGCGGCAGTCGACGATAAGGCCGCATCCGCCAAGGATCAACCGAAGGAAGTCCTGAAGCTTTCGAAGAACGAGCCGGTCGCCGGCGAGACAATTGCCGGGGCTACGGGCGGCGATGCCAAGGCTGCTGCACGCGTGCGCTCCCTGGAAGAAGAAGTCGTCGCGCGTGACAAAGCAGTCAAGGAATCGAACGATCGCGTAACCAGGCTGGAAAAGCAGATCAAGGATCTGCAGGCGCTACTGGAAATGAAGAACAAGGGCATGGCAGAGCTGCAGAAGCCTGCTGTCCCTCCCGTTGTCGCAACACCTCAAGCGCCTGCGCAGCAACCAACGCCTGCGCCGCCTGTCGTGCCTGCGCCCGCCGCAACACCTGCGGCTCCCGAAGTAAAGCCGGCAACGCCGGCGCCGCCCGTAACGCCAGTACCGGCTCCAGCGCAGAATATCGAGACTGCTCCGGCGCCCGCGCAACCGGTACCGGCACAACCGAAGCCGGCTCCCGTCAAAATAGCGCCGATCCCTGCCCCTGAGCCCAGCCTCTTGGATCAGGTGCTCGATCAGCCGGCCTATCTCGGTGCGGCCATCGGCGTGCTGATCATCATCGGGGCTCTCGCAGTGCGTGCAGTCAAGCGTCGCCGCGAATCGAAGTCCGACGCCGAAGAATCTGGCCCTGCGGGCGCTTTTTCTCAATCCTCGGGGGCAGCTTCCTTCGCGACCGGGGGCGGCGCTGCAAGAGCCGACGCAAATACTGAAGCAAAAACAGAATCCACGGAGGAAGTCGATCCAGTCGCGGAAGCGGAGATTTTTCTTGCGTACGGCCGCGATGCGCAGGCGGAGGAGTTGCTCAAGGAGGCTTTGGAGAGCTCTCCGCAGCGCCATGATGTCCATCTGAAGCTCTTGCAGATTTACGCCAATCGCAAGGATGCCAAATCGTTCGAAAAGTCGGCGCGCGATCTGCAGAAGGCCACGGGTGGCGCTGGCGAAATCTGGGATCAGGCAGTCGTCCTTGGCTACCAGGTCGATCCGGAAAATCCGCGTTACGCGGCAGGCAAATCCGCCGCAGGTTCGGCGGCTTTTGCTGGTGCTGGGGCAGGGTCGTCGAGTGCTGCGGAGGACGTGGACTTCAATATCGGGTCGGAGGATTCGACGGCCACAACGACCGACATCGACTTGGGTGACGGCGACAGCCAGTTCGACCGAACCCAAGGCATCTATCCTGATGCAGGGACGGCGCACGATTCGACGGTTTCCAGCAGACCAGCCGCAGTGCCGGCCATGGACTTCAACGTTGATCTGCCATCTTCCCGCATGACGGCACCTACGCCGGACGCTCAGCACACGGCCAGCGCTGCGGGGCTTGATTTTGACATCGATCTGAATTCGCTTACCGCCCCTTCTTCAGAAAATGCTGGAACCGCACCGGACCAGCCCGCCGCTGGCGGAGGCGGAGGCCTTGATTTCGACATGAGCGGGTTTTCGCTTGATGCGCCGGTTGAGCCCAAGCTGGGGAGCGCCACTGCGGTACCGGAAATCGACTTGTCCGGTATCAACCTCGATCTCGGCACCGAACCAACCGCTGCGGTATCAACGACCGGTAAGGACGATCACTGGTACGACGTGCAGACCAAGTTCGATCTGGCCAAGGCTTATCAGGAAATGGGCGACAAGGATGGTGCTCGCGAAATTCTCAAGGAAGTGCTGCAGGAGGGCGACGCCGAGCAGAAAACCGCCGCCCAGACGGTGCTTTCCAGCCTGAATTCCTGATCGTCAGACCGGCGCGGCGGTTTGCCGCTGTTGCCGCTTGCTGCACAATCCCTCCTTTGCACAACTCGCAGCGACGCGCTGCGATTCTGTCCCACCCCGGAGCGTGTCTTGAGAATCGTCCTTGGCCTGGAATACGACGGCAGCGCCTTCTGTGGTTGGCAGACCCAGCCGCAGGCTTGCGGAGTCCAGGATGCCCTCGATCGCGCCCTGACGGACGTTGCCGGAGAACGGATTGTCACTGCGTGCGCCGGCCGCACCGATGCCGGTGTGCATGCCCTGGCGCAGGTCGCGCATTTCGATGTCATTGCGCAACGTCCCCTCACCGCGTGGACGCGGGGTGCCAATGCCCTGTTGCCCGCAGGCGTGGCGGTGAACTGGTCAAAACAAGTCGGAGAGGAGTTCCACGCACGCTTCTCGGCCACAGGCCGACGCTACGTCTATTGGCTGCTCAACCGGCCGCAGCGTCCGGGGCTTCTGCACCAACGTGTCGGTTGGTTCCACCAGACACTTGATGCCGACGCCATGCGATGGGCCGCACGCTGCCTGATCGGCGAGCACGATTTCAGCGCGTTTCGCGCGGCCGAGTGTCAAGCCAGATCCCCGGTCAAGGTGCTGCGCGAGCTGCAGATAACCCAGCGCGGCGAAACGATTCGCTTTGAATTCGCAGCGGATGCGTTCGTGCAGCATATGGTGCGCAACCTCGTCGGCAGCCTGATATACATCGGCAGCGGCCGCCAGCCGCCCGGGTGGATGGAGGAATTGTTGAAAGGCCGGGATCGCCGGCGTGCGGCACCCACCTTCTCCCCCGCTGGACTTTACCTCGCCGCCGTGGACTACGACGCTTTATGGGAGTTGCCGCCTCGCCCTGACGTTGCTGCCGTCGAGGATGCGATGCTCGCGGGCGCCTGACCCTTATGCAATCGAAAAGCATCGCAACCGCCGTCAAAATTTGCGGAATCACGCGTATTGAAGATGCGCTCGCCGCCGCGCATGCCGGCGCGCATGCCATTGGGCTGATCTTTTACGCTGGGAGTCCGCGCCTGGTACGCTGCGACATCGCGCGCAGGGTGGTCGACGCATTACCGGCGTTCGTGACCCCGGTGGCGTTGTTCGTCGATGCCAAGTCGATTGATGTTGAACGCGTTATCAGTGAAGTGGGGCCGCAACTTCTGCAGTTTCACGGTGATGAGACCCCGGAATTCTGTGAACGCTTCGGCTTGCCCTATATCAAGGCGGCCAAAGTGCGGCAAGGAGTGGATTTGTTACAATACGCGCGCCGTTACAGGACCGCAAAAGGTCTGCTGCTCGACGCATGCGTCGATGGCAGCCACGGCGGGACGGGAGCCACTTTCGACTGGACGCTGATCCCGGATCAACTCCCCCTGCCGCTGATTCTGGCTGGCGGCCTGCATCCAGACAATGTCGCCGATGCGATACGCCAAGTCCGCCCATGGGCGGTCGACGTCAGCAGTGGCGTTGAAGTGGCAAAAGGCATAAAGGACGCGGCCAAGATAGCCGCCTTCATCCGAGGAGTGAGAGATGCAGATGTATGAGGCTTTGAAGGCTTACGACCTTCCCGACGCGCAAGGCCACTTCGGGCCCTACGGCGGCGTCTTCGTCGCCGAAACGCTGATGCACGCCCCCGATGAACTGCGCATGCAATACGCACAGATGCGCAAGGATCCGGAGTTTGTCGCGGAGTTCGAATCCGAACTCAAGCACTACGTGGGCCGCCCAAGCCCCGTCTATCATGCCAAACGGTTGTCGCAACAATGCGGCGGTGCGCAGATCTGGCTCAAGCGCGAGGATCTCAACCATACCGGTGCGCACAAGATCAACAACACCATCGGCCAGGCGCTTCTCGCCAGGCGCATGGGCAAGAAGCGCATCATCGCGGAAACCGGTGCCGGACAGCACGGCGTAGCCTCGGCCACCGTGGCGGCACGCTTCGGCATGGAATGCGTCGTCTACATGGGTTCCGAGGACATCAAGCGCCAGTC
>JANMYN010000720.1:0-2211 GCA_031382195.1 Betaproteobacteria bacterium | reverse complement strand
GGAAGGATACGGCCTGTCGTTCTCGATTGCGATCACTGCCGTGTCAGCGGTGCTCGCCGTGATCATCCCGCCTTCGATTCTGATGGTGGTATGGGGCGGCGTCATCTCCACCTCGATCGGCGCCCTCTATCTCGCCGGCATCCTGCCTGGACTGCTGATCGCGGGCGCGCAGATGGCCACCGTGCACGTCTACGCCAAGATCTACAAGTATCCGGTTTACCCACGCGCGACATTCAAGGAGTTCGTGACCTCTGCTCTTCAGTCGTTGCCCGCGCTGTTCACGCCCTTCATCATCGTCGGCGGCATCCTGCTCGGATGGTTCACGGCCACCGAGTCGGCCGCGATCGCCGTGCTCTACGCGGCCATCCTATCCATCTTCGTCTACCGCGAGATGAACATGACTCATCTGTATCAGGCGCTTGCTGAAACCGGAAGACTGGCGGCCGTGGCGCTGTTCTGCGTGGGCACCGCCTCTGCTTTCGGCTGGCTCCTCGCCTACTATCAGATCCCCCGGCTGCTGCTGGAGAACGTCACCTCATGGGGCCTCGGCATCACCGGAGTGGGCTTCTTCATCGCATTCGCGTTCCTCGTCGTCGGTTGTTTTCTGGACGCGATTCCCGCGATCATCATCGTCGGCACGACGCTGCAGCCGCTCGCCGAATCGGTGCATATGCATCCGGTGCAGTTCGCCATTATCGGCATCATCTCGCTGGCGTTTGGCCTGGTGACGCCGCCTTATGGGCTGTGCCTGATGATCTCGTGCGCCGTGGCCAAGGTGCCGCTCAAGTTCGCGCTCAAGGACACCCTGATCATGCTCGTGCCGATGCTCGTCGTGCTGGCTGCCTGCATCGTATGGCCGGAAATTCCGCTGTTCCTGCCGAAACTGATCTCGCCCGAGTACCTCAAGTGACCCGACTGACCTTCGTGATCCTGTTTCCCGACGCTATACTTGCACTACCGCGCTGGCTGATGCCCGCATTCGTGAAATGAGCCTGAATTCGTGAAATGAGCTGGGCAAACATGATCTCCGTCAGAAAATCTTCCTCCTGCATGGGAGCCGACATCGACGGCCTCGATCTTTCGCAACCGTTGTCGGATGCGGCGTTCAATGAAGTCCGCGACGCGCTGCATCGCCACCACGTGCTTGCCATTCGCGCACAGAACCTTCAGCCGGAGTCCTTCCTCGAATTTTCGAAACGCTTCGGCCCACCCGAGCCTCACGTGTTGGATCAGTTCCACCATCCGGAGGTTTCCGACATCCTGATGCTGTCCAACGTGGTGCGAGATGGCAAGCCGGTCGGGCTGGCGGACGGCGGCACTTATTGGCACAGCGATTACTCCTATCTGGATATTCCGGCGCGGGCCACGGTGCTCTATTCGGTCGAAGCGCCGAAGGTGGGCGGCGATACGCTGTTCGCCGATCAGGAAAAGGCCTACAAGGACCTGCCCGAAGCGATGAAGAAGCGGATTGGGGGAATGGTCACGCTTAACGTCTATGGCAATCGCGACGATCTCGATCAGGCTTCGCGTACTTCCGCGTACGCGCCGACCCAGGAGCAAAAGGAAAAGCGCGGCGCGTTTCTTATCCGGCATCCACTGGTGCGCCGTCACCCCCATACCGGCCGCAGGGCGTTGTACGCAGTATCCGGGACTTCGTTCGCGATCGAAGGTATGCCCGACGAGGAAGGGATCGGCCTGCTGCGCGAACTGTCGGTGCATTCCACACAGCCGAAATACCAGTACCGCATGCGATACGGCATTGGCGATGTCGTGGTCTGGGACAACGCCTCCGTGCTCCATTCGGCGACGTTGACCGACCCGAGTTATCCTCGCACGCTGTTTCGTGTCACCACCAAGGAACTGCAGCGACCGATGGCATAGTGCAGCCTTTCCCGATCGTTTCCAGAACAACGCTAACCGCAGAGTACGCTAAGGACGCGGGGAAAAATCGGATTGTGTATACGGAAGGAAGTTGCAATGTACTGAACGTCAACCAGCGGCTGTCGATCTCTCCTGTACTTCATTCCTCCGCGTCCTCCGCGGTGAGAGCTTGTCTGTCATACCTCATGTTTTTTTTCCGTGTCCTAAAAGGGTACTCCACGCTGCGCGAGGGTATCCGTGGCTCATTCTTTCCGCTCTTTCTGTTTCTTGCAGTAACGGCGCAGGCGGCGCCGTATCCCGAGCCGGTCCACGGCGATTTCGTCCTGCGCG